>CBHYLO010000051.1:0-13537 GCA_966128675.1 uncultured bacterium
TGGCGATCACGATCGTGCGCGACCTGCGCGTTCCGCGCGTCGCGCTCGCCGCGCTCGTCGGCGCCGCGCTCGGCACGTCGGGTGGCGCGCTGCAGGGCGCGCTCCGCAACGCGCTCGCGGAGCCCTACCTGCTCGGCGTCTCGGGCGGCGCGGCGGTGGGCGCGGTGCTGACGTTCGCGCTCGGCGTCACCGATCCGGTGCTCGTGCCGCTCGGCGCGTTCGTGGGCGCGGGAGCGGCGAGCGCCCTCGTGCTCGGCATCGCGCGCGTCAGCGGCGGGCGCGCGGACCCACGGCTGCTCGTCATGGGCGGCGTCGTCGTCGGCGCGTTCGCGAACGCGATCGTCATGGTCGCGCTGGCCAACGCCTCCGCCGACACCATCCGCGACGCGCTGTGGTGGATGATGGGCTCCGTGGCCGACGCGCGCTGGCGCCAGGTCGCGGTGCTCGCGCTCTACGTGCTGCTCGCGGGCGGCGCGCTGCTGCGCTGGGCCCGCGACCTCGACGCGCTCGCGCTGGGCGAGGAGGCGGCCGCCGCCCTCGGCGTCGAGGTCGATCGCGTGGGCCCGCGCGTCTTCCTCGCGGCGTCGCTGCTGGCCGCGGCGAGCGTCGCGTCGGCGGGCCTCGTCGGCTTCGTCGGCCTCGTCGTCCCGCACCTCGCGCGCGCGCTCGGCGCCCGTGCGCACCGGCCGCTGCTCGCCGCGTCGGCGCTGTTCGGCGCGACGCTGGTGGTCGCCGCCGACGTGGCCGCGCGCACCGCGCGCGCGCCGTCCGAGCTGCCGCTCGGCGCCGTGACGGCGCTCGTGGGCGTGCCGTTCTTCCTCTGGCGGCTCGCGAGGGCGTCGTGAGCGCGCCCGCGCTGCGCTTCGAGGACGTGCGCGTGCGCTATCCGCGCACCGACCGGCCCGCGCTCGACGGCGTGTCGCTGGACGCGCCGGCCGGTCGCGTCACGGCGGTCGTCGGTCCCAACGGCAGCGGCAAGAGCACGCTCGTGCGCGCGCTGCTCGGCCGCGCGCCGCTGGCCGGCGGGCGCGTGCTCGTCGGCGGCGTGGACGCGCGCACGCTCGCCGCGCGCGACCGCGCGCGTGCCGTCGCGGTCGTACCCCAGCGCGAGGAGCCGGCCTTCCCGCTGGCCGTGCGCGAGTACGTCGCGCTCGGCCGCCTGCCGCACGGCAGCCGCTGGGGCGGCCCGTCGCGGCGCGACGCGGAGGCGGTGGAGCGCGCGCTGCACGATGCGGGCGTCGAGGCGTTCGGCGCGCGCATGACCGACGCGCTCTCCGGCGGCGAGTGGCAGCGCGTGCGCCTGGCGCGCGCGCTGGCGCAGGAAGCCGGCACGCTGGTCCTCGACGAGCCCACGACCTTCCTCGACGTGGCGCACGAGATGGCGCTGTTCGAGCTCGCCGACCGCGCGGCGCGCGACGGCCGCGCGGTGCTGCTCGTGAGCCACACGCTGAACCTCGTCGCGCGCTTCGCCGCGCACGTCGTGCTGCTGCACCAGGGACGCGTCGCCGCCGCCGGCGCGCCCGACGCCGTCATGGACGGCCCCACGCTCGAGCGCGTGTACGAGTGGCCGCTCGTCGTCACGCGCGATCCCGCGGTCGGCGCGCCGGCCCTCGTCCCGCTGCGCGGCTGGCGCCGCGCGCGCTGAGCCCGCGCGACTCACTGCTCCTCCTCCCGTCGTCCTCCCGACTTCGTGCCCGCCATGTCTCGCCATACCATCGCTCTCGCCGCCGCGCTCGCGGCGCTCGCCACACCGGCACTCGCCCAGCAGACCAGCGCGCCGGGAACGGCGCGCGACACCGCGGGGATGCGGCCGATCGTCGTGACGGCGACGCGCGTCGCGGTCGCGACCGCCGCGCCGACCGCCAGCACGACGGTGCTCCAGGGCGCCGAGCTGCGCGCGCGCGGCGTGCTCACGGTCACCGACGCGCTGCGCGAGGTGCCGGGCGCCGCGGTCGTGCAGCAGGGCTCGTGGGGCGGCCTGACGTCGCTCTTCGTGCGCGGCGGCGAGAGCCGCTACACGAAGGTGCTGATCGACGGCGTGCCGGCCAACCAGCCCGGCGGGCAGCTCGACCTGGCCTTCCTCAGCCTCGACGACGTCGAGCGCATCGAGGTGGTGCGCGGCCCGACGAGCGTCCTGTACGGCTCCGACGCGATCTCCGGCGTCGTGCAGATCTTCACGCGGCAGGGGCGCGGCCCCGCGGCGGTGCGCGGCAGCGTGCGCGGCGGGTCGTTCGGCAGCGCCGACGCGGACGTCGGCGTCAGCGGTGGCTGGAGCCGCGGCTCGTACGCGATCGGCGCGGCGCACCATCGCTCGGCCGGCCTGCTCGGCGACACCTCGGTCACGGTGCGCGGCGCGACCGCCGACGTCGAGAACGGCTTCCGCAACACGGTGCTGACCGCCAGCGCGCGGCTCGCGCCCGACGCGCGCTCGGACGTGCGGGCGTCGGTGCGCTGGAACGACGGCCGCTTCCACTACCCGACCGGCTTCGACGGCGCGATCGTCCCGCTGCAGGACGCCACGCGCGACGACCGCCGCCTGCTCGCGACCGTCGACGCCGGGCGCCGCCTGACCGAGCGGCTGGAGACGCGCCTCGTACTCGCGTCGCACACGATGCGCTTCGAGTCGACGAACCTCCCGTCGGCCGCGATGGACACGCTGCGCTCGTACTCGCGCAGCACGAGCGACGTGTTCCGCCGCAGCGCGGAGGCGCGCGCGAACCTCTACGTCCGTCCGGGCGACGTGCTGACGGGCGGCGTGGAACTGTCGTCGCAAGGCGAGGAGAGCGGCGGCTGGACGCGGTCGCGCACCGGGCCGCAGACGCCCGCCGTGCCCTTCGACCAGACGCGCCGGAACGTCGGCTACTATGCGCAGTGGCTCGGCGACGTCGCCGGGCGGTTCACCTACGCGGTCAGCGGGCGCGTGGACGACAACCAGCGCTTCGGCACCTTCACGACCGGGCGCGCCAGCGCGGCGTACGCGCTGCCGACCGCGACGCGCCTCCGCGCGGCGTTCGGGACCGCGTTCAAGGAGCCGCTGTTCAGCGAGAACTTCTCGACGGCGTTCTCGCGCGGCAATCCGGACCTGGGCCCGGAGCGCTCGCGCTCCTGGGAGCTGGCGGTCGAGCAGTCGGTGGGCGGCGTCGCGACGCTCGGCGCGACGTGGTTCGACCAGCGCTTCCGCGACATGATCCAGTACCGCGGCATCCCGCGCGGCGCGCCCGCGAGCGACTCGGTGAACTACTTCAACCTCGGCGCCGCGAACGCGAGCGGCGTGGAGCTGGAGGCGCGGCTCGCGGAGCGACGCGGCGTGTCGGTGGTCGCCGCGTACACGTACCTGCGCACGCGCGTCGTCGATCCGGGCGCCAGCGGCCCGCCGTCGTTCGCCCGCGACAGCGCGCTCCTGCGCCGCCCGGCGCACGTCGCGACGGCGACGGCGACCTACCGCGTGCCCCGCCGCGGCGCGCTCTCGCTGACGTCCAGCTACGTCGGCACGCGGACCGACGTGGACTTCGCCGCGTTCCCGTCGCCGCGCGTCACCCTGGGCGGCTACGCCCGCCTCGACGCCGCCGCCGACGTGCAGGTGACGCAGCCGGCGGGCCGGCGTCCGGGCGTCGCCCTCACGCTGCGCGTCGACAACGCGCTCGACCGGGCGTACGAGCCGGTGAAGCGCTACGAGGCGCCCGGCCGCGTGGTGCTGGTGGGCGCGCGCTTCGGCATGCCCTGACCGCCTGCGGCAGGCGCGCGAGGGCCGTTCAAACCCTCGCGGGGGGCGGGCTGTCCGACGGTGGCTGTGCCGTGCCGTCGACCGTCCGCCCTCACGCGCCCGCCATGTCCGCGACCCCGCTCCCCGCGCGCCCCGTCCCGCGCGCCCTGACCGCTCCCGCGCTCGCCGCCGCGGGCCTGCTCGCCGTGCTGGCCGGCTACGTGGACCTCTGGCGCGGCGGCGTGTCGCTCGCGGCGGTGCTCCTGGTCCTCGGCTACTGCGCGCTGCTGCCGGCGGCCCTCTGGGCGTCGCGCGCTCGCGGCGAGGCCGCGACGGACGCCGAGCGTCCGCCGTACGGGATCGCGGCGCTGGTCGGGCTCGCGGTGCTGGCGCTCTACGTCGCGACGCTCGCGCCGACCACCGCGATGTGGGACGCGAGCGAGTACATCGCGGTCGCCAAGGTGCTCGGGCTGCCGCACCCGCCCGGCAACCCGCTCTTCGTGCTGCTGGCGCACGTGGCCGGCCTGGCGCCGATCCCCGTCCCGTACGCGGCGCGCATCAACCTGCTCGCGGCGGCGGCCAGCGCCGCCAGCGCCGCGCTCTGGTTCCTCTGCACCGAGCGTGCGCTGCGCTCCACGCTCGCCGCGCGCGTCCCGCGCCTCGCGGCCGCGGCCGCCGGCTCGGTGCTGGGGGCGACGGCGTTCACGGTCTGGAACCAGAGCGTCGTCAACGAGAAGGTCTACACCGTCTCGCTGCTCGGGCTCGCGCTGACGTCGTGGCTCGTGCTGCGCTGGCTGGACGCGCAGGACGCGGTCGATGCCGCGGCGCCGCACGCGCGCTCGTCCGCCGGGTCGCGCGGCGACCGCCTGCTGGTGGTCATGGCCTGGGTCGCGGGGCTCGGCTACGCGGTGCACCCCGCCGGCTTCCTCACCGGTCCGGCGGTCGCCGCGGCGGTGCTGATGCGGCGTCCGTCGGTGCTGCTCCGGTGGCGGCTGCTGCTCGTGCTGGGCGTCGCGGTCGTCGGCTCGCTCACGCTCTTCGCGGTGGAGCCCATCCGCTCGGCGCACCTGCCGCCGATCAACGAGGGGATGCCGACCGCGTGCGAGGACGGCCGCCCGCGCGTCGACTGCACGCTGAGCGCCGAGACGGGACGGCGCCTGATGGCGAACATCCGCCGCGAGCAGTACGGCGGCCACCCGGTCATGGAGCGCAAGGCGCCGTTCGGCGCGCAGCTCGGGATGTGGTGGCTCTACTTCGAGTGGCAGTGGCTGCGCGACGCGGACGGCCGCGCACCCGCCGCGCAGCGCGCGCTCGCCGTGGCGTTCCTCGCGCTCGCCGTGTTCGGGCTCGTCGCGCTGCGTCGCCGCGAGCGCGCGGCATGGTGGTACCTCGCGCCGCTCGCCGGGACGCTGACGCTGGCCCTCGTCTTCTACCTGAACTTCAACTACGGCTACTCGCAGGCCCCGGCGATCGGCGACGCGGTGCCGCGCGAGGTGCGCGACCGCGACTACTTCTTCGTCTGGACGTACTCGGCGTGGGGGATGTTCGCGGCGCTGGGCCTCGCGGCGCTCTGGCGCGCCCTCGCGGACGGCCTGATCGCGCGCGGCGCGCCCGCGCGGCGCGCGTGGGCGATGGCGGCGCCCGTGCTCGCGCTGGCGCTCGTGCCGGCGCTCGGCAACGCGAACGCGGCGTCGCGCGCCGGCCAGACCTTCACGCGCGAGTGGGCGGTCGACCTGCTCAACTCCGTCGAGCCGTACGGCGTGCTGGTGACCAACGGCGACAACGACAGCTTCCCGCTCTGGTACGCGCAGCAGGTGGAGGGCGTGCGCCGCGACGTGACCGTCGCGCTCGTCCCGTACCTCGGGCTGCCCTGGTACGCGCGACAGCTGCTGGTGCAGCCGCCCGCCGCGTACGACCCGGCGCGCGGGCCGGCGCTGTACGCGCGCATGCGCACGCCGCGGCCCACGGAGCCGCTATGGGACCTGACGGCGCGCGAGACCGACGCGATCCCGGACTACGTGCAGCTCGCCGAGCCGCAGCGCTTCCAGCACGGCGAGATGGACGTGACGGTGCCGGCGGGCGTGCTCACGCGCGACCAGCTCCTGGTGCTGCGCGCCATCAAGGACTCGTTCCCCGAGCGGCCGCTCTACTTCAGCAATCCCGGCTACCCCGCGGCGCTGGGCTTCGGCGCGTACGTGCGGCAGCAGGGCCTCGCCTACCGGCTGGAGCCGCGGCCGCTGGTCGCGAGCGCGACGCTGGTGCCGGTGAGGGGCATTCACGTCGACGTGCCGCGCTCCACCGCGCTCTGGTCGTCGACGTATCGCGGGACCGCCGCGCTGCTGCGCGAGGGGCAGTGGGTCGATCGCGCGTCGGCGAACATCCCGGCGAACTACGCGCTCACCGGCCAGCAGCTGGCGGCGGCGCTGGCGGTGGGGGGCGACTCCGTGGCGGCGATGCGCGTGGCGCGCCAGGTCGAGGCGATGGCGCGCGCGGCCGGGCTGCTGCCGGCCGGCGAGTGAGGGGGTAGCGGCAGACGGCACGGTCCCGGCCGCGCGCAGTAGATTGCGCGCATGTCCCTCGTCGTCACCGACGCCGTCGTCCTGCACGCGTTCGACTACCTCGAGAGCTCGCGCGTGCTGCGGCTGGCGACGCGCGAGCACGGCGTGCAGTCGGTGCTCGCGAAGGGCGCGCGGCGCTCGCAGAAGCGCTTCGGCGGCGCGGTCGACCTGTTCGCCGAGGGGCAGGCGCAGTACTACGCGAAGGCGGGGCGCGACCTGCACACACTGGCGTCGATGGACGTCACGCGCGCGCGCTTCGGGCTAGCGGCGGACCTGGAGCGCTTCGCGGCCGGCGCCGCGCTCGCGGAGCTGGTGCTGCGCTTCGCCCGCGACGAGAGCCAGCCGGCGTGGTACGACACGCTCGTGCAGGCGCTGGACGCGCTGGCCGCCGCGCCGCCGGCCGGCGCGCGCGGCACGGGCATCGCCGGCGCCTGGCGCGTGGTCGCCGCCCTCGGCTTCTCGCCGGCCGTCGACCACTGCGCGAGCTGCCACGACCCGATCGCGGAGGACCGGCCGTCGCGCTTCAGCCACCCGGCGGGTGGCGCGCTCTGCGACCGCTGCGCGCGCATGTCGGGCGCCGGCCGCGTGCTGCCGGCCGAGGCGCGCGCCGCCCTGCGCGCCTGGCTCGCGGACGGCCCGGACGTCGCGGCGCTCCCGGTGGTCGACGCGGCGACCGCGCGCGCGCACCAGCGCCTGCTGCGCGAGTTCCTGCGCGAGCACCTGGTGGACGAGCGGCCGCTGCGCGCGTTCGAGAGCTGGGAGTCGACGCGCTACGACGTGCCCGAGCCGGCACCGTGAGCGCCCGGCGATGATCGTCGGGACGGCCGGCCACATCGACCACGGCAAGACGGCGCTGGTGCGCGCGCTCACCGGCGTCGACACCGACCGCCTGCCGGAGGAGAAGCGCCGCGGCATCACGATCGAGCTGGGGTTCGCGCCGCTCGCGCTCGACGGCGTGGGGACGGCCGGCGTCGTCGACGTGCCGGGGCACGAGGCGTTCGTGCGCACGATGCTCGCGGGCGCCACCGGCATCGACGTCGCCCTGCTGGTCGTCGCGGCGGACGAGGGCGTGATGCCGCAGACGCGCGAGCACCTCGCCATCCTCGAGCTGCTCGGCGTGCGCGCGGCGGTCGTCGCGCTGACCAAGTGCGACCTGGTCGACGACGACTGGCTGGCGCTCGTGACCGACGACGTCCGCGGCGCGCTGGCCCACACCGCGCTGGCGGAGGCGCCCATCGTCCCGACGTCGGTGCGCGGGCCGCGCGGCATCCCGGAGCTGCGCGCGGCGCTGGCCGCCGCGGCGGCCGGCATGGGCCATCGCCGCGGCGACGACCTGTTCCGCCTGCCGGTCGACCGGGCGTTCACGGTGCGCGGCACGGGCACCGTGGTCACCGGCACCGTCTGGAGCGGCGGGCTGGCGGGCGACGGTCTCGTGCGCCTGCTGCCGTCGGGGCGCAGCGCGCGCGTCCGTCTGCTGCAGACGCACGGCCGCGAGGTCGAGCGCATCGGACCGGGCGCGCGGGCGGCCGTCGCGCTGGCCGGCGTGGACGTCGACGCGGTGGGGCGGGGCACGGTGCTCGTGGACGACGAGGCGTGGCTGGCCTCCTCGCTCTGGCGCGCGGACGTCGCCCTCCTCGCCGACGCCCCGCACGCGCTCGGGCCGCGCACGGCGGTGCGGCTCCACCTCGCCACGTCCGAGGTGGGCGCGCGCGTCGTCGTCGCCGACGGCGCCCTCGGCCCCGGGGAGCGGCGCGCCGCGCGGCTGGTGCTCGACGCGCCGCTCGCGGCGCGCGCCGGCGACCGCTTCGTGCTGCGCGGCGGCAGCCCCCTGACGACGATCGGCGGGGGCGTCGTGCGCGATCCGCTGCCCCCGGGGCGGCGCGTCCGCCCGTGGCTGGCGCCCGACGCGTCCGTCGACGAGCGGCTGCGGCTCGTGCTGGCGGAGGCGGGGGCCGAGGGGGTGCCGCGCGCCGTCCTGCCGCTCCGGCTGGGCGGGACCCCGGCGGACGCCGTGGCGCTCGCGGATCGGTCGGCCGGCGTGCTGGCGGTCGGCGCGCGCCTGGTCGCGTCGGACGTCGTCGACGCGGTGGCGGCGCGCGCGCTCGCGGCGGTGGACGCGCATCATGCGGCGTCGCCGCTGGAGCCCGGGATCTCGCGCCAGGCGCTGCGCGCGGTGCTCGGGGCGCCGGCGGACGTGGCGGACCTCGTGCTCGCGCGTCTACGTGATGCGGGAACGGTCCAGCTCGACGGTGCGCGCGTGCGCCGGGCGGGGTGGGTCGCGACGCCGTCGGCCGCGCAGCGACGGGTGCTCGAGGCGCTGGAGCACCGGCTGGCGTCGGTCGGGCTGGAGCCGCCGACGGTCGCGGAGCTGACCGCGGAGTTCGGGGCCGAGGTCCCGGCGCTGCTCGCGCTGGGGCAGCGGGACGGCCGGCTGGTCGCGTTCGACTCGGAACGGACGGTCGCGGCGGACGCGTTGCACCGGGGCATCGCGCTGCTGGCCGAGCGCTGCACTCCCGGCGAGATCTATCCGCCCGGGACGCTGCGCGAGATGCTCGGCATCTCGAGAAAGTACTTGATGTCGATGCTCGAATACCTTGACCGGGAGGGACTTACCGACCGTGTAGCCGAGGGCCGCCGATGGCGCGGCCGGGCTGGCACTTCGTGTGCCACATCACATGCTTGACACCGCCTGTTCGGTCCGTTAGCGTCTCAGCAGGCGTAGTCTGTTCCGTCCACCACAACAGGAGTCCTGCCAAGGAACCTAGTCCGTCAAATTGGAGAGGCACATGAAGCTCCGTTGGGCAGCACTCATCGCAGTGCTCGCTCTCAGCGCGCTCATGCCACGTCCCACAGAAGCGCAGACCATCGGGCAGCCCCCGCAGTCGGCGCGACGCAATGGAAGTCTCGGGCAGAACTTTCCGAACCCGTTCAACCCCGAGACGACCATCCCTTTCTCGATCGGTGAGCCTGGCTGTACCGATCAGACCCGGCAGTATCGGGTGACCATCCGCATCTACAACTACCTCTCGCAGGTGGTTGCGGTGCCGGTCATCCAGGGTTCCGGTGCAGTGGGTGCCGGTGGCGGTCCTCCCGCCGTCGAGAACCTCACCCTCGGGTGCGGGTCCTACAGGGCCTACTGGGACGGCAAGTACCTGAACAGCAGTCGGGAGGCCGCCTCGGGCGTCTACCTCTACCGACTGGATGTGGATGGCAAGGTCGAAGGCGTCAAGAAGTTCCTCGTCACCAAGTAGCACCGGTGGCGATGACGCCCCGGTCGCCTTCCGAGCGAGCGACAGCATCAAACGGCACAACCCGATGCCCCGCCAGGTCCGCCTGGCGGGGCATCGCCCGTTTTCGCCCGTTTTCGCCCGGCGCCGCGCGGCCCTGCCGAAACGACCGACGCCGTGCAGCGTACGGCGGAGCGCCCGCGCCCGGCTCCGCCAGACTAGCCGCTTTCGCGGGCCCCTGGCTTGCGGCCCCGTTCGACCGTCGATCGCGCGACGCTCGTCCCTCGTACCACGTCGGCCGCGGTCTCCCGCTCCCTGGACTCCCGATCCCATGCTCAATCCCGACCGGCTGACCGTCAAATCCGCCGAGGCGCTGAACGAGGCCGTGGCCGTCGCGCGGCGCGCCGGCAACCCGCTCGTCTACGACGCGCACCTGCTGCTCGCCCTCCTCCAGCAGGACGAGGGGATCGTGACGCCCATCCTCCAGAAGATCGGCGTGTCCAACGTCGCCGACTTCCGGCGGCGGGTGGAGCAGGAGGCGGCGCGCTACCCCAAGCAGTCCGACGCGCAGCCGACCGTCTCCCGCGAGCTCAATCAGGTGCTCGACCGGGCCGACGCCGACGCGCGCGAGCTGGGCGACGAGTACGTCTCGACCGAGCACCTGCTGCTGGCGCTGGCCGAGGTGAAGGGGACCGAGAGCTTCGCACTGCTGCGCGGGGTCGGGGCGACGCGCGAGGAGCTGATCAAGGCGCTCCAGGCCGTCCGCGGCGCGCACAAGGTCACCGACCAGAACCCCGAGGAGAAGTACCAGGCGCTCTCGCGCTTCTCGACCGACCTCACCGAGCGCGCGCGGCGCGGGAAGCTCGATCCCGTGATCGGCCGCGACGAGGAGATCCGGCGCGTGGTCCAGGTCCTCTCGCGGCGGACGAAGAACAACCCGATCCTCATCGGCGAGCCGGGCGTCGGCAAGACGGCCATCGTCGAGGGGCTGGCCCAGCGCATCGTCGACGGCGACGTCCCCGAGAGCCTGCGCAACAAGACGCTGATCTCGCTCGACATCGGCGCCATGCTCGCGGGCGCGAAGTACCGCGGCGAGTTCGAGGAGCGCCTGAAGGCGGTCCTGAAGGAGATCACGAGCGCCGAGGGGCGGTTCATCGTCTTCATCGACGAGACGCACACCATCGTCGGCGCCGGCAGGACCGAGGGCTCGCCCGACGCGGGCAACATGCTCAAGCCGGCGCTCGCGCGCGGCGAGCTGCGCGTCGTCGGCGCCACGACCCTCGACGAGTACCGCAAGTACATCGAGAAGGATGCCGCGCTCGAGCGCCGCTTCCAGCCCGTCTACGTGGGCGAGCCGAGCGTCGAGAGCACGATCGCGATCCTGCGCGGGCTCAAGGAGCGCTACGAGGCGCACCACGGCGTGCGCATCACCGACGGCGCCGTCGTGGCCGCGGCGACGCTCTCGCACCGCTACATCGGCGACCGCTTCCTGCCCGACAAGGCGATCGACCTGCTCGACGAGGCGTCGTCGCGCCTGCGCATCGAGATCGACTCGATGCCGCAGGAGATCGACGAGGTCGAGCGGCGCATCGTGCAGCTGCAGATCGAGCAGGCCGCGCTGAGGAAGGAGACCGACGCCGCCGCGCGCGAGCGCCTGGCGTCGCTGGAGCGCGAGCTGGCCGAGCTGCGCGAGCGCTCGCAGGCGATGAAGGCGCAGTGGCAGCAGGAGAAGGAGACCCTCGGCGCCGTCGGCACGATCAAGCAGCAGATCGAGCAGGCGCGCGTGGAGGCCGAGCAGGCGACGCGGCAGGGCGACCTGCAGAAGGCGGCCGAGATCACCTACGGCCGCATCCCCGAGCTGCAGCGGCAGATGGAGGAGGCCGAGCGGCGGCTGGCGAGCAACAGCGGGCGCCCGCAGTTCCTGAAGGAGGAGGTGACCGCCGACGACATCGCCGAGGTGGTGGCGAAGTGGACCGGCATCCCGGTCACGCGCATGATGGAGAGCGAGCGCGCGCGCCTGACGAAGCTCGACGAGGAGCTGGGGAAGCGCGTCATCGGGCAGCAGGAGGCCGTGCAGGCGGTCGCGAACGCGGTGCGGCGCAGCCGCGCGGGCCTGCAGGATCCGAATCGGCCGATCGGCTCCTTCATCTTCCTCGGGCCCACGGGCGTCGGAAAGACCGAGACCGCGCGCGCGCTGGCGGAGTTCCTGTTCGACGACGAGCACGCGCTCGTGCGCATCGACATGTCGGAGTACATGGAGAAGCACGCCGTCGCGCGGCTCATCGGCGCGCCGCCGGGCTACGTCGGCTACGAGGAGGGCGGCCAGCTCACCGAGGCGGTGCGGCGGCGCCCGTACTCGGTCATCCTGTTCGACGAGATCGAGAAGGCGCACCAGGACGTGTTCAACATCCTGCTGCAGATCCTCGACGACGGGCGGCTCACCGACTCGCAGGGGCGCACCGTGGACTTCCGGAACACGGTCGTCATCATGACGTCGAACATCGGCAGCTCGTACATCCTGGAGCACGCCGACGAGAACTGGGAGCTGGTGGAGGCCGAGGTGTCGAGCGCGCTGCGCGAGCACTTCCGCCCGGAGTTCCTCAACCGCGTGGACGACATCATCATCTTCCACCCGCTGGGCGAGGAGCACATCGACCGCATCATCGACCTGCAGCTGGAGCGCCTGCGCCGCCTGCTGGCCGACAAGAAGCTGTCGCTCGAGCTGACGCCGAACGCGCGCCGGCTGCTGGTGAACGAGGGCTACGACCCGTCGTTCGGCGCGCGGCCGCTGAAGCGCGCGATCCAGCGCCTGCTCCAGAACCCGCTGGCGATGGCGGTGCTCGAGGGCCGCTTCTCCGAGGGCGACCGGATCCGCGCCGAGTCGGCGCGCAACGGGCAGCTCGTGTTCGAGCGCGCCGACGAGCCGGCGACGGACGAGCCGGCGGTGACGGCGGGCGTCTGACCGCCGGCGGGCGCCCGTGTACGCCGCCTGCCTGTTCTGTCATCGCGCGCTCGGCGACAACGCGGTGATGGCGTCGTTTCCCGTCGGGCGCCAGCTGGCGTTCGACGGGGCGCGCGGGCGCCTGTGGGTCGTGTGCCCGCACTGCGCGCGCTGGAACCTCACGCCGCTGGAGCAGCGGTGGGAGGCGCTGGAGGAGGCGGAGCGGCACTTCCGCGACGCGCGCGTGCGCGCCGCGACCGACGAGATCGCGCTCGCGCGCGTGGCGGGCGGGCTGACGCTCGTGCGCGTGGGGAAGGCGCCGACGCGCGAGCTGACGGCGTGGCGCTACGGGCGCGAGCTCGCGCGCCGGCTGTGGCGCACCGCCGGCGTGGTGGCCGGCGGGACCGTCGCGGTCGGGGCGGCCGCGGTGGCGGGCGTGGGCGCGGGCTTCGGCGTGCGTCCCGAGCTGATCGTTCCGTTCCTGCATCCCGCCATCGCCATCGTGGCGCTGCAGGCGGGCGGCCTGGGGCTGAGCCTCCGTCCCGTGCGGGTCGCGGGGCCGGATGGACGCGTGTACGAGGTCTTCGGGTCCGAGTTCGATCGGCTGCAGCTGCTGCCCGCCGACGACGCGGATCGCGTGCGCGTCCGGCTGAAGCACGGGTTCGGCGAGCTGACGCTGGACGGCGACGCCGCCGTCGGCGCGCTCCGTCCGCTGCTCGCTCGCATCAATCGGCGCGGCGCGCTGCGGCAGCGGGCGCTCGACGTCGCGGCGTGGATCGAGCAGCGCGGCGGGCCCGCGGCCACCGTCGCCGCGCTCGCGCAGCGGTCGGCGGCGGTCGGCCAGGACTACGAGCGGCGCCGGCGCGCGTACGAGAGCGGCCAGGTGACGGAGCGCGATCCGTGGGCGAAGAACCAGCCGCCGTCGAACGCCGCCGCGCTGCACCGCCTGCCGGCGGTCGAGCGGCTGGCGCTCGAGGTGGCGATGGTCGAGGACGCGGAGCGGCGCGCGATGGAGGAGGAGCTGGCGCCGCTCACGCAGGCGTGGCGGGACGCGGAGGCGATCGCCGCCATCGCCGACGGGCTGGCGGTGCCGCCGGCGATCGAGCGG
>CBHYLO010000052.1:0-13536 GCA_966128675.1 uncultured bacterium
AGCCGCCGCGCCTCGCCCTTGCTCTTCACGAGCCCGGCCTGCACGAACAGCTCCGCGACGTCCACGGCGCCGAGCCCCTCGCCGGGCGCCGCGACCTCGGCGAACGGCATCTCGGCCGCCAGCGCCGACAGCGCCTCCGCCGACAGCTGCCGCGGGTCGCCCTTCGCGAACAGCAGCCGCGACACCTCGCGCGCCACGCGCGCCGCGTCGGCGCCGTGCACGCGCGTCGTCACGTCGTCGGCCAGCGCCTGCTGCGCCTCGCGCAGGTGCGGCCGCTCCGCCGTCGCCGCGTCCAGCGCCTCGATCTCCGCGCGCGACAGGAAGGTGAAGTAGCGCAGCAGCTTCCCCACGTCCGCGTCGTCCGTGTGCAGCCAGAACTGGTAGAACTGGTAGGGCGACGTGCGCGCCGGGTCGAGCCACACCGCGCCCGCCTCCGTCTTCCCGAATTTCGTCCCCGCGGACGTCATCAGGAGTGGGAAGGTGATCGCGTGCGCCTGCCCGCCGTCCATGCGGCGGATCAGGTCCGTCCCCGCCGTCATGTTCCCCCACTGGTCGCTGCCGCCGATCTGCACCGTCACGCCGTGGCGGCGCCGCAGCTCCACGAAGTCGTAGGCCTGGAGGAGCACGTACGAGAACTCGGTGTACGAGATCCCGGTCTCCAGCCGCGACTTCACGCTCTCGCGGTTCAGCATCACGTTCACCGAGAAGTGCTTCCCGACGTCGCGCAGGAAGGTCAGCACGTCCAGCGGCGCGAGCCAGTCCAGGTTGTTCGCCATCGTCGCGGCGGCCGGGCCCTCGAAGTCGAGGAACCGCGCCAGCTGCTCGCGCAGCGCCGCCGCGTTGGCCTCGACCACCTCGCGCGTGTTCAGCTGCCGCTCGGCCGTCTTGCCGCTCGGATCCCCGATCATCCCCGTGCCGCCGCCCACCAGCGCGACCGGGCGGTGGCCGGCCCGCTGCAGGCGCACCAGCCCCATGATCGGGAGCAGGTGCCCCACGTGCAGGCTGGCGCCCGTCGGGTCGAAGCCGCAGTAGGCCCGCACCTGGCCCTCGGCGAGGTGCGCGGCCGCGCCCTCGGTGGCCTGGTACAGGAGCCCGCGCCACGCGAGCTCGTCGAGCAGGGGAATCACGGGGGGGTCGGCAGTCTCGGACATGCCCGCCAAGTTAGCCGGCCCGCGGAGGGCTGTCAGTCGCGTCGATCGCGTCGGTTGCCTCGGTCGCGTCAGTCGCGCCCCCCGCGCTCCGGCCGTTACCTTCACCGCAGCCCATGACCGCACCGACGCCCGGAACGCCCCCAGCCGCGGCCGCGCCCCCCGCCCGCGCCGCCCGCCCCTCGCGGCGGGACGGCGGCCCGTTCTGGCGCCGGCACCCCAACGCCGTCCGCGCCGTCCTGCTGGCGACGGTGTTCTTCGCCGCCCTCGCCGCCGGGGGGCTCTACGGCGCCTGGGCGCTCGTCTGCCGCGGCGGCGCCTGCCCGTCGGTCGCGGGGCTCGAGGGCTACTCGCCGCGCCAGACGTCCAAGCTCTACGCCGCCGACGGCCGCTTCGTGGCCGAGATCGGGAACGAGCGCCGCACGCTGGTGACGCTGAAGGAGATCCCGCCCGTCGTGAAGGACGCCTTCCTCGTCACCGAGGACAAGCGCTTCTACTCGCACGCCGGCATCGACTGGCTGCGCATCCCCGGCGCGACGCTGCGCAACGTGCGCGCGCGGCGGTGGCGCGAGGGCTTCTCGACCATCACGATGCAGCTCGCGCGCAACGTCTTCTCCGAGGACATCAGCCGCGAGAAGACGCTCGTCCGCAAGCTGCGCGAGGCGCGCGTCGCCCGCGACATCGAGCGCCGCTACTCGAAGGACAAGATCCTCGAGCTGTACCTGAACCAGATCTACCTCGGCGCCGGCGCGTACGGCGTGGAGACCGCGGCGCAGCGCTACTTCGGCAAGAGCGTCCGTGAGCTGAGCCTGGCCGAGGCGGCGACGCTGGCCGCGCTGCCCAAGGGGCCGTCGCTCTACGACCCGCGGCGCTTCCCCGAGCGCGCGGTGCAGCGCCGCAACACGATCATCGGGCTGATGCAGCGCGAGGGGCAGGTCAGCGAGGCCGACGCCTCGCTCGCGCGCGCCTACCCGCTGCAGCTGGCCACCCGCACCGAGAGCGGCGAGACCGCGCCGTACTTCGTCGAGTGGGTGCGCCGCCAGCTGGAGGAGAAGTTCGGCCGCCAGCTCTACGAGGACGGCCTCAAGGTCTACACGACGCTCGACGTCGAGATGCAGTCGGCCGCCGAGCGCGCGCTGGAGGCGCAGCTGCGCGCGATCGAGGCGGGGCGCTACGGCCCGTACAAGCACCCGAGCTTCGAGCAGTACGAGGCGCGCGAGCAGGACGACGCCGACCGCGCGCGCGCCACGGCCAACTCGCCGTACCTGCAGGGCGCGTTCATCGCGCTCGACCCGCGCACCGGCGGCGTGCGCGCGCTGGTGGGCGGCCGCGACTTCGACGACTCCAAGTTCAACCGCGCCACGCAGGCGCTCCGCCAGCCCGGCTCGACGTTCAAGCCGATCGTCTACTCGGCCGCGGTGCAGAACGGGCGCATGCCCGCCTCCATCGTCCCCGACGAGCCGGTCACCGTGCCGCAGGCCGACGGCTCGTCGTGGACGCCGGGCAACTTCGACGGGAAGTTCGAGGGGCCCATCCCGATGCGCCGCGCGCTCTACCTGTCGCGCAACCTGGCGGCCATCAACGTCGGCATGGAGCTCGGCCCGCAGACGGTGATCGCGCAGGCGCGGAAGTTCGGGCTCACCACGCCGATCCCGCCGTATCCCGCGATCTACCTCGGCTCCGCCGACGTCTATCCGATCGAGATGGTGGCCGCGTACTCCGCGTTCGCCACCCTCGGCACGCGCCGCACGCCGAACGCCATCGTCCGCGTCGAGAACCAGCGCGGCGACGTGCTCTGGGAGCCGCAGCACGAGCCGATCCCCGTGATGTCCGCCGAGGAGGCGTACGTCATGGTGAGCATGATGCGCGACGTGAACCAGCGCGGCACCGCGTACAACGCCGTCTGGGGCGCGGGCTTCCGCGTGCCGTCGGCGGGCAAGACCGGCACGACCAACGACGGCGCGGACGTCTGGTACGTCGGCTACACGTCGGACCTCGTCGCCGGCGTGTGGATGGGCCTCGACCGGCCGCAGAAGATCAAGGGCAACGCGCAGGGCGGCGAGCTGGCCGCGCCCGCGTGGACGGCGTTCATGACCGAGGTCTACCGCCGCAAGCCCACGCCGCCCGACTGGCCGATGCCGTCGGGGATCGTCGAGCGGCAGGTCGTCGTCGGCACCAACAAGCTGTTCCTGCCGGAGTGCGTGGGCGCGCCGTCGGTCACCGACATCTTCATCGCCGGCCTGGAGCCGGTGGAGACGTGCGTCCCCGGCGAGATGTACGGCGAGGAGACCGGCCTCGGCCCCGACTCGCTGGGGACGGGCACCGACACGCTGGCGCCGCAGCCGACGCCGGGCACGCCCGTGCGGCCCACGGTGCCGTATCCGGGCACGCCCGCGCCGCTGCCGCCCGGCACGCCGCCGGCCACCGACAGCGCGGCAGGGGACAGCCTCCGCCTGCGCCCGCCCGCGGCGCGCCCGCCGGGCACGCGCCGCCGCGTCCCGACGGACACCGCGAGCCGCTTCCCGCCCGCGCCGCCGGGCACCGCGCCGGCCGCCACGCCCGCCGCCACGCCGGCCACCGCGCCCGCGACCGAGCCGCTCCCCGGCACGCGCCCGGTGCGTCCCAGCGTCCCGCCGCGGCGATGACCGGAACGCCGCCCGTGTGGCGGCCACGCGACTGCCACGCGCACACGACCTTCTCCGACGGCGTGCTGACGCCCAAGGCCGTCGTCGAGGTGGCGCGCGAGCGCGGTGCGCGCCCCAGCGTCGCCGACCACCTCTCGTGCGACGTCGGCGCGGCGGTTGGCACGGTCGCCGGCGTCGCGAGCTACCTGACCGTGCTGGAGAAGCTGCGCCGCGACGTGCCCGAGCTGGGCATCTCGGGCGAGTTCTGCTGGCACGACTCGCTCTGGCGCGCGCTGCCGCGCGACCAGTGGGCGCGCTTCACGCACACGGTCGGCTCGCTGCACGCGGTGTGGCTGCCGTCGGGCAACCGGCTGCACATGTTCCACCGCGGCTGGCCCGAGGGCCTCGACGCCGACGCGTACATGGACGCACACGTCGAGAACCTGGAGCGCTTCGCGCGCGAGATGCCCGTCGACGTCCTCGCGCATCCGACGCTGCTCCCGCTCGCGCTGCGCACGCGCCCGCTGCAGGAGCTGTGGACCGAGGCGCGCGAGGAGCGCGCCGTGCGCGCGCTCGCCGCCGCCGGCATCGCGTTCGAGGTCAGCAACCGCTACCGCCCGCACCTGCGCTTCGTGCGGCGCGCCGTCGACGCGGGCGTGCGCCTCTCGCTCGGCTCCGACGGCCACACGTTCGAGCAGGTCGCCGACCTCGCGTGGCCGCTGGCCACCGCGCGCGAGCTGGGCGTGCGCGACGAGGACCTCTACGAGCCGCTGGTGCATGGCCGGCGGTAGACCGGCGTCGTCGATCGTTCGGCGCTCGGCGCTCGGCGCTCGGCCCGTTCGCGCGGCGGTGCGAGCGCCCAGCGCGGAGCGCCGAATCCCGACGGGCCCATGAGGGCTCTCCTCGCGCGCTGGCTCCTCCCCGTCACGAGCGCGCCCATCGAGCACGGCGCCATCGCCATCGACGACGCGGGGCGCCTCGCCTACGTCGGCCCGCGCGCGAATGCACCCACGTGCGACGACGTCGAGGACCTCGGCGACGCGGTGCTGCTGCCCGGGCTCGTGAACGCGCACACGCACCTCGAGCTGACCGCGATGCGCGGGCTGCTGGAGCACGCGGACTTCTTCGCGTGGATCCGCACGCTCACGCGCGCGCGCGCCGAGGTGCTCGACGACGCGGACCTGGGGGACGCGTCGCGCCTGGGCGTGCTGGAGGGGCTGCGCGCGGGCGTCACGACCTTCGCCGACACCTCCGCCAGCGGCGCGCCGCTCGACGCGCTCGTCGCGTGCGGCGCGCGCGGCATCGTGTACCAGGAGGTGTTCGGGCCCGACGCGGCGCAGCGCGAGGCGTCGATGGACGGGCTGCGCGCGCGCGTCGCCGCGCTGCGGGCGCGCGCGACGCCGCTCGTGCACGTCGGCGTGTCGCCGCACGCCGTCTACTCGGTGCACGAGGACCTGCTGCTCGACGCGTGCGCGTGGGCGCTCGGCGAGTCGCTCCCGATCGCGATGCACGTCAGCGAGAGCGCCGCGGAGATCGACTTCCTGCGCGAGGGCCACGGGCCCTTCGCGGACTTCCTGCGCGGCCGCGGCATCACCGTGCGGCGGCGCGCGCACTCGCCCGTGCACCTGCTGGCCGAGCTGGGGATCGCCGCCACCGCGCGCCCGCTGCTGATCCACGGCGTGCGCTTCGACGACAGCGACGTCGCGCTGGTGGCGCACTACGACTGCCCGGTCGCGCACTGTCCCGCGTCCAACGCGAAGCTCGGGCACGGCGTCGCGCCGCTGCGCGCGCTGCTGGACGCCGGCGTTCGCGTCGGCCTCGGCACCGACTCGGTGGCCAGCAACAATCGCCTCGACCTGCTGGACGAGGCGCGCCATGCCGCGCTGCAGCAGCGCGCCGCCCTGGGGCGCGCCGACGCGCTGTCGGCCGAGGAGGCGCTGCGGCTGGCGACCATCGGCGGGGCCCGGGCGCTGGGGCTGGGCCACGAGATCGGGTCGCTCGAGGTCGGGAAGGCCGCCGACCTCGCGGCGTGGCGGCTGGACGCGCACCCGCGCGCCGTCGGCGCGGGCGACCTGCCCGCGGCGCTGGTGTTCGCCCTCGCCGGGCTGCCGGCCGACTACGTGACCGTCGCCGGGCGCACCCTCGTGCGCGGGGGCGCGCTGCTCCACCCGGAGGCGCCGGAGATCGCGGCGCGCGTCCGGGCGACCGCCGAGCGGCTGCGGGCGTGGGACCTGGCCGCCCGGACGCCGCGGCCGGGCTCTGCATAGTCGGCCCGGCGCATCTATCTTTCGTCCGTCTTCCACCCGAGGCACTTCCGCATGTCGGACCGCTCGTCGGGCCGCACCGCGCTCATCTGGCGCGACGGCCACCTGATCCCCTGGGAGCAGGCGACCCTCCACGTCATGAGCCACGTCGTGCACTACGGCTCCAGCGTGTTCGAGGGGATCCGCTGCTACGAGACGCCCTCGGGGCCGGCCGTCTTCCGCCTGCGCGAGCACATGCGCCGCCTGGTGGACTCGTGCAAGATCTACCGGATCGAGCTGCCCTGGACGGTCGACCAGCTGGTGCAGGCGACCGTCGACCTGGTGGCGGCGAACGAGCTGCGGCACTGCTACCTGCGCCCGGTCGTCGTGCGCGCGGGCGAGCAGATGGGCGTGCTCCCGTTCGGCGTCCCGATCGAGACCTTCATCGTCGCCTGGAAGTGGGGCACCTACCTGGGCGCCGACGCGCTGGAGAAGGGCGTCGACGTGTGCGTCTCCAGCTGGCGCCGCGCGGCGCCAGGGACGTTCCCGACGATGGCCAAGGCGGGCGGCAACTACCTGAACTCGCAGCTCGCCAAGATGGAGGCGCGCACCGACGGCTACGTCGAGGGCATCACGCTCGACAGCTTCGGCTTCGTGGCCGAGGGGAGCGGCGAGAACCTGTTCATCATCCGCGACGGGATCATCTACACGAGCGGGCTGGACTCGGCCATCCTCAACGGGATCACGCGCGACTCCGTCATCCGGATCGCGAAGGACCTGGGCTACGAGGTGCGCGAGGAGCGGCTGCCGCGCGAGATGCTCTACGTCGCGGACGAGCTGTTCTTCACCGGCACGGCGGCGGAGCTGACGCCGATCCGCTCGGTGGACCGGATCGACGTCGGGGAGGGGAAGCCCGGCCCCATCACGAAGGCGATCCAGGACCGCTACATGGGCATCGTGACCGGGCGGGTGGCCGACCCCTACGGGTGGCTGACCCCCGTCCCGGTGGCGGAAGCGGTGGCCTGAGGGTCTACACAGCGGCGTCGATCCCGTCCGGGTCGGCGCCGCTGGCACTTTGCGGAACGCTGGGTGCTATACTGTTCGGTGCGGCAGCGGCGCTCCTCCGGGGGCACCGCCCGCCCATGCACGACCCCGTACGACCGGTGACCTGGTACGCCGCTCTCGACGCACGACGGAGGTGTGCGTGATCGTCGGCTGTCTGGCCCTGAACGCGAGCTTCGAGCCCCTCACGATGGTGCCCGTGAAGCGGGCGCTCCGCCTCGTCATCGACGGCAAGGCGGAGATCGTCGAGAGCGACGGCTCCCGCTTCGTTCACTCCGCGCGCATGACGATGCCGCGTCCGGCGGTGATCCGCCTGACGCGCTTCATCCACGTGCCGCGCCGCTTCCGCCGGCAGGTCACCAACACCTTCCTCTTCGCGCGCGACCGCTACCGCTGCCAGTACTGCGGGCGCACGCAGGCGGAGCTGAAGGGGCGCGAGGCGCTGACGCGCGACCACCTGATCCCGATGTCGCGCGGCGGGACCAACGAGTGGACCAACGTGGTCACCGCGTGCAGCAGCTGCAACCTGCGCAAGGCGAACCACTTCCCGAACGAGATCGGGATGCACCCGATGACCGCGCCGGTGGAGCCGCACTTCGTCCACCTGTCGTGGGCGGTGCGCCGCCTGACGCCGGCGCAGGCGCGCTACATCCGCACCTTCTACGGCGAGCAGATGCTGCACCAGCTCGAGGTGCTGGAGCGCCGCGGCCACCACGCCGCGCACGGGCATCACGGCCCGCACGGCGCGCACGGCCACCACGCCGCGTCGTCCTGAGGACGGCGCGGCGTCGTCGTGTGGGGCGCGCCTACGGGCGGAAGGTCTCGGAACGGACCTCGTAGTGGCGCGTCTCGCCGCCCAGCAGCCGGGTGGCGAGCGTCTTGAGCCCGCGGCCCACGGCGGTGCCCGGATTGCGCCGCCCGCGCACCGCCGGCCGCAGCTCGCCGCGCAGCCAGCGCTCCACCTCGTCCAGGTCGCTCATCGAGAGCGTCTCGACGTCGACCACCATGTTCCAGTACGAGCGCCGGCCGCGCGGCGGCAGCAGCGGCACGCGGTACGGACGCTCCGCCGCCTGCACCGCGGCCGCGAGCTGCGAGAACTCGCCCAGCGGCGTCACCTCGTCGCCGACGAGCCGCGCGACCTCGTAGGTGCGCGCCATCGCGTTCTGCCGGATCACCACGTCCCACTCCCACGAGCCGCGCAGGTCGTTGAACCACCCCGCGACGGTCCACAGCTCGGCGCGGTAGTGCAGGCGGATCGGGAAGCCGTGGTCCAGCAGGTCGCGCAGGTCGCGCTCGTCCAGCACGCCCACCACGCGCACCAGCGGCCCCTCGCTCGCCAGCGCGGCGCGCGTGGGCAGCCGGATCTCCACGCCGCGCTGCGCCTGCGCGTCGGCCGCCGCCAGCACCAGGGCGAGCAGCGCGACGGCCAGCAGGCCGGCGGGGCGGGTGAGCGGGACGCGTCGCGTCACGGCGTGCGGACGTGGGGCATCGGGACGGTCAGAACCGGCGGCGGATCCGCACGAACACGTTCGCGCCGGGGCTCGGGCGCGACACGGCCTTCGCGACGTAGATCCCGAAGCTCCCGAGGTCGTTCGTCCGGTTGTGCCCGAAGTCGAGCCCCGCGCCGAGGTCCGTGAGGAAGCTGCCGATCGCCGGCAGGCGGCCGCGCGGATACACCACCTCGCCCGCGTCGCGCGGCCCCACCAGCCAGCCGCGCCCCGCGTCGGCGAACACGACCCACGACGCCTCCGTGCGCCACGCGCGGCGCCGCACGCGGCCCTCGTCGTCGTCGCCGAACAGCTTCACGCGGATGTCGCCGCGATACTCGGCCTGCAGCAGCGCCATGCGCTCGCACTGCGCGGGCGACCCCGCCGGCTCGGCGCCGCCGAGCGAGCACTGGCCCACGTCGCTGCGCGCGGAGCCGATGAGCGCGGGCTGGCGGAAATCGAAGCCCGGCAGCGCGCCCGGCCCGGTGAGCGAGAGGCGCCGCTGCAGCGGCAGCGGATCGCCGTGCAGCCAGCCGCCCAGCGCGACGCGGAAGTTGAGCTGCGCGTCGGGCGTCAGGCGGTTGTAGCGCCGCACGTCCACGAAGCCGCGGCCGTACGCGCGCCGGCCGGGCGCGAGGTCGCGTCGTCCGAGCTCGCCGATCGGCACGTCGACGCCCGGCGGCAGCAGCGACGCCGACGTCGCCGCCAGCGACGTGAACGCGCCGCGCCCGCGCTCGTAGTCTGCCGCCACGTACCAGCCGGCCCACGGCCGGTCGACGTCGTTGCGCGTGTCGATGCGGAGCGCGGTGTTCAGCACGTGCACGCGCCCCTCGTCGGCGGCGGGATTCGGGCGCCACGTCGCGTTGTTGCGGAACAGCGTGAACACGTCGCGCGCGGCGCGCGACACCCAGCGCTCGTCCGACAGCGAGACCGTGACGCTCGCGTCGGGCCCCGCGAACGCCGACACGTACGCCGCGCCGCCGTGGCGGCCGAAGTAGTCGCGGAAGTCGCGGCGCAGGAAGAACGCCGCGAGCCCGGTCTCCGCGGGTCCGAGCTGCCAGTCCTCGACCGGTGCCACCTGGTCGAACAGCCGCCCGCCCGCGCGCAGCTCCAGCCCCTGGCCCAGCCGCAGCTCGGCGCGCACGAGATGGCCCACGTTCGCGCTGTCCCACGCGAACTGCTCCGCCGTGCGGAAGATGCCGAGCGCCTCGATCAGCACGCCGCCGCTGCCGAAGTCGTGCTCCAGCGACGGCCCGAAGTGGATCGGCAGCCCCTCGACGCGGTTGTACGTGCGCCCCGACGAGAGCGTGAGACCCGTCGTCGTGCGGCGCCGCGGCCCGACGGTCGTGCGGCGCCAGCGCCACCACGTCCCCTGCTCGTCCTCGGAGAGCACGGGCGTCAGGCGGTCGTCGGCGCGCGTGTACTGGAGCGGCTGGCGGAAGCTCTGGTAGTCGCCGCGCAGGTCGGCGTCGAGGCGGCCGTCCACCACGCCGCCGACCACGAACACGTCGCCGTCCACGCGCGCGCCGGGGCGCAGCGTGAGGTCGGCGTTGAGCACCGTCAGCCGCCCGGTGATGTGTCCGCCGACCGTCACCGGGCCGTCGAGCACCGCGACGTCGCCCTCCACGGTGCGGCCCGCGGGCACGTCGTACGGGCCGAACACGCGCGTCGTGCCCGGCGCGTTGAAGCGGGCGGCCGCGTCGCGCGCGACCTCGCGCGGCAGCGTCGGCGCGTTGCTGGTGTCGCGGCGCGTGGGCTGCGCCCCGGCGGCGGCGGGCGGCATCGCGAGGCCGAGCAGCGCGGCGACCGCGACGCGGAACGTGAGTCGAGCGAGCATGAGGAGCTCCGCGGGAATGGTGCGCCCGTGCGACGGGGCACGTCGCGTTCCCGGGACGGTGAGGCGGACTGACGTGCGGAAGTGCCGAAACGATAACGCCTTCGCACGCCTGCCGCCGAGCTCCCCGCGCGGCGGCGTCACCCCGGTGGGACGACGGGCCGTGTCGGATCGCGACGGCGGTCGCCCGGCGTCACTGGATCCCCAGCCGCTTCATCCGGCGGTACAGGTTCGGCCGGTCCGTCTGCAGGCGGCGCGCGGCCTCCGCCACGTTGCCCTGCGCCACCGCCAGCGCGCGCACGATCAGCGTGCGCTCGTAGCCGTCGAGCGCGTCGTTCAGCGAGGCGCCCAGGTCCGACGGATCGGGCAGCGTGACCGGCACGCCGTCGCTCGGCGTCCCGCGGTCGACGGCGAGCACCTGCCGCACGTGCGCCTCGCTCACCGGCTCGCCGGCGTGCAGGATCGCCAGCCGCTCCACGATGTTCGCCAGCTCGCGCACGTTGCCCGGCCACCGGTGCCGCACCAGCAGCGCGAGCGCCTCGTCGCTCCACACGAGCGCGGGCCGGCCGGTGCGCGCGCGGTACAGCGCGGAGAAGTGCCGCACCAGCAGCGGCACGTCGTCGGGGCGCTCGCGCAGCGGCGGCAGGTGGATCGGGATGACGTTCAGCCGGAACAGCAGGTCCTCGCGGAACGCGCCGTCGGCCACCGCGCGCGCGAGGTCCTTGTTGGTCGCCGCGACGATGCGCACGTCCACGCGGATCGGCTTCCCGCCGCCCACGCGCTCGATCTCCTTCGCCTCGATCGCGCGCAGCAGCTTGGCCTGCGCCTCGGCGCCGAGGTCGCCCACCTCGTCCATGAAGAGCGTGCCGGTGTGCGCGAGCTCGAAGCGGCCGATGCGGCGGTCGGTCGCGCCGGTGAACGCGCCGCGCTCGTGGCCGAACATCTCGCTCTCGACGAGATCGCGCGGGATCGCCGCGCAGTTCACGCGGATGAACGGGCGCTCGCGGCGCGGGCTCGCGACGTGGATCGCCGCGGCCGCGAGCTCCTTGCCGGTGCCGCTCTCGCCGGTGATCAGCACGCGCGCGTCGCTCGGGCCCACGCGCGCGATCAGCTCGCGCACCTTCAGGATCGCCGGGCTGGCGCCGACCATGTCGCCGCCCAGGCCCAGGTCCTCGCGCAGCGCGCGCGCCGCGCGCCGCGCCTGGCGTAGCTCCAGCGCCGACGCGAGCGCGAGCAGCACGCCCTCCGGCGTCAGCGGCTTCTCGAGGAAGGTGAACGCGCCGAGCTTCGTCGCGCGCACCGCGTCGGCGAGCCCGGCGCGCCCGCTCATCATCACGACGGGCAGGTCGGGATACGCCTCGCGCAGCCGCTCCAGCGCGCCCAGCCCGTCGAGCCCCGGCATCATCAGGTCGAGCAGCGCGACGTCCGGCTCGTGCGCCAGCGCGCTCGCCACGCCGGCGTTGCCGTCGGCGGCGTCGCGCACGTCGTAGCCCTCGGTGGCGAGCAGCGCGCCGACCATGCGGCGGATGTTCGCCTCGTCGTCGACGATCAGGACGGACGGCAAGGGCGCGTCAGCCTTCGATCCGGCGGCGCGGCATCGACTCCGCGGCGGCGGCGTCCAGGCGCGGCAGCACCTCGGGCAGGCGCTCGCTCAGCAGGCGCGCCGAGAAGCGCTGCGCCTCCGACACGCGCTCCACCTCCACCGCGACCGCCTCCACCGCCTGCTCGATGCGCTCCAGGCGCAGGCCGAGGTCCGCGGGGACGCCGCCCCCCTGCGTCTTGCGGTCCATGCGACGCGAGAGCGCGCGCGCCAGCGGGAAGCCGATCACCATCATCGTGACGAAGAACGCGAGGATCCCCATCAGCGCGATCACGCCCTCGGGCGGGCCGCGGTCGGGCAGCTCGGGCGCCGGCGGCGGCTCGAGCGCGGTCTGCACCAGCTCCTCGATCTGGTCGGGGCGGAACAGGCTGCGGTCGATCAGCGTCACCTGGCCGTCGCGCGCGACGATGCGGATGCGGCCGTCCGGCGTCGTCGTCACGCCCATCTCGGGCCGCGGTCCCTGCGGCGCCGGCGCGATCTCCGCGACCGCCGAGCGCGCGCGCTCCAGCTCCTCGGCCACGCGCGCGGCGGCCTCGCTGGGCGGGGCCTGCACGGTGGTCGGCGCGGGCGCGCCCGGGACGCCCGGCGCGGCGGGCGCCGCCGGCGGTGGCGGCTGCAGGGCGGTCGTCGCGTGCGCCATCGTGTGCTCAGTGCGCATGCGTCACGTCATCGGACATGGAGGGGACTCCGGGAGGGAAGGGCGGAAGGGCGGCGGGTGGGCGCGTCACGGCCGGCGCGTGGGCCCGGCGCCGTAGGTGGGCTGCGGCTCCGCGCGCTCGGCGAGCAGGCGCGCGGAGAAGCGCTGCGCCTCCGAGACGCGCTCGACCTCCACGGCCACCGCCTCCACCGCCTGCTCGATGCGCTGCAGCCGCCCGTCGAGATCCGCCGTGCCCGCGCCGACCGCCTTGCGGTCCATGCGCCGCCCGAAGGCGCGCGCGATCGGGAAGCCGATGACCGTCAGCGCGACGAAGAAGAGGATCACCGCGGTGAGGATGATCGCGTTCTGCGGCGGGCCGCGGTCCTCGGGCGGCATGCCGGGCGGGCCGCCGAACGGCTCGTGCAGCATGCCGGGCGGCACCGCGATCTCCTGCTGCGCGTCCGGGCCGACCGTCACCGTGCGCCCGTCGGGGAGATGCACCACCGTCTGGCCGTCGGGGCCGCGGACCACGCGCACGTCGCGCAGCTCGCCGCGCGCCTGCGCGGCCGCGACCTCGCTCGCCGCGCGGGCCTGCTCGGCCTGCGCGCGCGCCAGCTCCGCGCGCACGCGCGCCATCTCGGCGTCGATGCGCGCTTCCTGCGCCGGTGCGGCGCCCTGCACGACGTCAGCGCGCATGGGTCAGGCCCGGCGTCGGCGTGGCCTCGGGGAGCCCCGCGCCGGCCGGCAGCGCGGCGGCGTTCGAGCGCTCGGCGAGCAGCCGCGTGGTGAAGCGCTGCGCCTCGGAGATCCGCTCGATCTCGACGGCGACGGAGTCGATCGCCTGCTCCATGCGCGCCAGCCGGTCGGCGACTTCGGGCGGGATGCGCGGCTGCGCGCCCTC
>CBHYLO010000053.1:0-13501 GCA_966128675.1 uncultured bacterium
GCGTGGGGCGCGGCGGCGCGGGCGCGGCCGCGGGCGGCGGCGCGTCGGCCTGCCGCACGGCGAGGCGCCGGTCGGCGGCGACCTGCCGCAGCACGCTCGTGCGGCCGTCCGGCCACTCCACCGTCACCGAGTCCGCCGTCGCGCGCGCGCCGAGCCCGAAGGTCAGCACCGGGTCGACGCTCGACTGGAAGCCGCGCGCGGGCGCCTGCTCCTGCACCTGCTGCGCGCCGCCCTGCCACACGGTCACGCGCGCGCCCACGCCGAAGCGGTTGAGCCCCGCGCCGTCCAGGCGCACCTGCAGCCAGTGCCGGTCGGCGTGCAGCGTCCGCGCGTTGTTGCGGTACACGAACGCCTCGGCGTTGACGTTGCTCACCACCAGGTCGGGCGCCCCGTCGCCGTCGAGGTCCCCGTAGGCCGCGCCGTTCGAGAAGCTCGGCGTGTCGAGCCCCCACGCCTTCGCCTCGTTCGTGAAGCGCAGGTCGCCCGCGTTGCGGAAGGCGTAGTCCGGCAGCGGCGTGGACGACATCGCGCGGATCAGCTGCATGTAGTCCACCTTCCCGCCGCGCACGGTGCGCTCGCGCGTCGCGTCGTTGGCGAGGAAGGCGATGTAGTCCTGCGACGTGACGTCGCGCAGCAGCCCGTTCGTCACGTAGACGTCCTTCAGCCCGTCCAGGTCCAGGTCCGCGATCAGCGCGCTCCAGCTCCAGTCGGTCTTGTCGACGTGCGCCATCTGGCCGACGTCGCTGAACGTGCCGTCGCCGTTGTTGCGCTGCAGCATGTTGCGCATGGCCTGGTGCCCGTAGCCGTTGCGCAGCTTGGTCTGGTAGACGTCCCACCCCTCGAACGACGACGTCGTCTTGAAGCGGTACTCGTCCTCCGGCAGCATGTCGGTGGTGTAGACGTCCGGCCAGCCGTCGTTGTCGACGTCGGCCACGTCCATCCCCATCGAGAAGTAGCTCATGACCGGCATCTCCCGGTCGCCCGCCTCGTCGAACGTGCCGTCGCCGCGGTTCAGGTACAGGTGGTCGCGCTCGAAGAAGTCGTTGGCGACGTAGACGTCCGGCCAGCCGTCGCGGTTCACGTCCCCGACGCCCAGGCCCAGCCCGAAGCCGATCTCGCTGCCGTAGATGCCGGCCTTCTCGCTGACGTCCACGAAGTGCCGTTCCGCCTGCCCCGAGCCGCCAGGCGAGGGATCGTTGCGATAGAGCCGGTGCCCGCCGAGGGAGTCGCGCACCGTGCGCGTGTTGCGCATCCCGAAGCTGTTGACCGGGCGCGGCGAGTTGTTGATCACGAACAGGTCGAGGTCGCCGTCGCGGTCGTAGTCCAGGAACGCCGCGTGGGTCGAGTAGCCGCGGTCCGCGATCCCGTACTGGGCCGCACGCTCGACGAAGGTGGGCACGCCCGCGGCGTCGGTCCCCTGGTTGATCCACAGCTCGTTGGCGCGGCGCGCGGCGTCCGGCCCCGCGTGCGACACGTAGACGTCCAGCCGCCCGTCGCCGTTCACGTCGGCCATGGTGACGCCGGTCGTCCACCCGCCGTGCCCCGTCATCCCCGCCTTCGCGGTGACGTCGCGGAAGCGCAGCCCGCCCTCGTTCAGGTAGAGCGTGGCGCCGGCCAGGTTGGACGTCAGCACGAGCTCCGGCAGGCTGTCGCCGGTGAGGTCCCCGATGGCGACGCCGCCGCCGTTGTAGAAGTTGCGGTAGGTGAAGACGTTGAGCGTGTCGCTGTCCGCCAGCCGGTTGGCGAAGCGGACGCCCGTGTACGACGCGGGCAGCCGCGTGAACAGGTGGCCGTCCACCGGCGGGGCCTCGCCGCGGGGCGCGGCGGCCGTGGAGTCGTCCGCGGAGCCGGCGGCGCCCGCGCAGGCCAGGGTGCCGGCGAGCAGCGCGGCCGCGGCGAGCGCGCGCGGCCAGGCGGCGTGCGTCTGGGTCATGCCCTTCGGAGGGATTCGGCGGGAGGTCGTCCCGGCGGCGCGCGGCGGGACGCCGCGCCTGCGGGACACTGCGGCTCATATACGCCATCGCCTGCCCCCTGGACAGGAGCAGGCGATGACGGGCGGCGGTGGGAGCGGGTGCCGCCCCCTCAGTAGCCGGCGTTCTGGACCAGCAGCGGGTTGTTCTGGAGCTGCGTGGCCGGGATCGGGAAGAGCACCTTGTACGGCGACTGCGCCGTCTTGAACTGGCGCGCGCCCGTGAAGGTCAGCGTGACGCCGGGCAGCCCGCCCATGCGGATCAGGTCCTGGCGGCGCTTGGCCTCGCCGGCGAACTCGAACAGGCGCTCGCTCAGGATCGCCTGGCGCGCCTGCGCCTGCGAGAGGCCCGTGCTGAGCGGCTTGTCCGGCTCGAACGCGCGCTCGCGCAGCCGGTTAACCAGCGCGATCGCCTCCGCCGTGCGCCCCAGCTCGTTCAGCGCCTCGGCCTTGATCAGGTACATCTCGGCCAGGCGGAAGTACACGAAGTCGTTCGGGAACGAGTCGCCGTTCGGCGCCGTCAGCAGCGGCGGGTACTTGAGCAGGCGCACGCCCTCGTTCTCGTTCGCCTTCGTGATGTCGCCGATGGTGTCCGTGAAGACCAGCGGCGCGCCCTGGCGGTCGGTCGTCGGCTGCCCGGTGACGAAGCTGATCTGCGGTCCCACGAGCCAGACGCTGCGGCGCACGTCGGCCGCGTCGTAGGTGCGGTACGTCTCCGCCAGCCCGGCGAAGCCGTTCCACGGGCCGCCCTGCACGCCGTGCTGGTTGTAGTGCAGCGTGCGCATCTGCAGGCTCATGCCCAGGCCCGGCGGCGCCGCCGTGTTGGCGATGACGAAGATGTTCTCGGGCGAGGTCTCGTTGTTGACCGAGAAGTTCGCCTTGTAGTCCGACGCCAGCGAGTACACGCCCGCGTTGATGACGCGGTCCGCGGCGTCGATCGCGTTCTGGTAGCGGCCGGCCGCGCGCTGCAGCCCGCCCGCCGTCACCGTCCCCTGGAACACCGGGGCGTTGATGTACATGTTCGCGAGGATCGCGTTCGCCACGCCCTTGCTCACGCGGCCGTACTGCGCCGGCTTGTCGGGGAGCACCGCGCGCGCCGCGTTGAGCTCGGACTCGATGAAGCGGAACAGCGAGTCGCGCGAGACGTTCGGCCGCGCCTCGACCTCGGTCGTCGTCACCAGCGGCACGCCGCCGAAGAAGTCCATCAGCACGTAGTAGAACCAGGCGCGCAGCGTGCGCAGCTCGGCGAGGTTCGCCTCCTTGCTGGGACTGTTGCTCGCCTCGACGACGCTGATCATCAGGTTCGCCTTGGCGACGCCCGAGAACATGTCGTTCCAGACGCCGTTCATATCCTCGAGCGCGGAGCCGGAGTTGGCGTTCCAGCCCTGCCGGTAGATCTCCAGCCAGCGGCCGTTGTCGAACCAGTCGCTGCCGCGCGTCGGGACGAGCTGCTCGTCGGAGGTGATCTCGCTGAGGTTGTAGTAGCCCCACTGCGTCGTGCGCAGCTGCGCGTACACGGCCGCCGCGCCGGCCAGGATCTCCTGGTCCGTCTTGAACGCGTTGGCCGGCGTCAGCGCGTCGCGCGGCGTCTCGGTGAGGTCGGTGCAGCCCTGGACGGCGCCCAGGGAGCCCGCGGCGAGCAGCAGGGCCCCGAGGGCGCTTCGACGGAGGGTCTGCGAGAGGTTGGTCGGCATGGGCTCCGGATGACGGACTCGGGGATCAGAACTGGATGCGGGCGCCGGTCGTGAAGGTCCGGGCACGCGGATAGGCCAGGTAGTCGATGCCGCGCGACGCGGTGCCGGTCACGCCGTCGCCGGCGCGCACGAACACCTCGGGGTCCAGCCCCTCGTACGGCGTGAAGAGCAGCAGGTTGTCGCCCGAGAGGAAGATCCGGGTCTCGCGCCCGCCGGCGAAGCCGTTCGGCAGCCGGAAGCGGTAGCCGACGGTCACGTTCTGCAGGCGGACGAACGAGCCGTCCTCGATCCAGCGCGACGAGTAGATGGCCGGCTCGCCGAAGGCGTCGCCCTGGTCCAGCGCCGACGCGAGGAAGTTGCGCCCCTGCTTGGCGTTCGCCGTCGTCGAGTAGACGAGCGCCGTGTTGTTGAACACGTCGCGGTTGAACTCGCCGCGCCACAGCCAGCTGGCGTCGAAGCGGTTCCACGTCGCGTTGCTGCGCACGCCGAGGCTGAAGCCGGGGTTGGCGTTGCCGATGATGCGCTCGTCGTCGCCCGTCGGCGTCGTCGTCGTGCCGTTCAGCGTGCGGCCCGTCTCGCGGCCCTGCGCGTCGCGCGTGACCGTGTACTTGTTGAAGATCTGCTGGCCCTTGTCGTTGAAGCCGACGAACTCCGCGCCCCAGAAGGTGCCGATCGGCTCCCCCGGGATCAGTCGCTGCGCGAACTTGCCCGACTGGCCCTGGCCGCTGACGACGCCGGTGATGATGAACTGCCGGTCGAGGCCCAGCTCCACCACCTCGTTGCGCTCCACGCTCAGCACCAGGCCCGACGACAGGCTGCGCGTCGCGCCGTCGAAGATCCGCGCGTCGAGCGACAGCTCCATCCCGCGGTTGCGGATCGACCCGACGTTCTCGATGCGCGTGCTCACCACGGCGGGCTGCGCCACCGGCACGTCGAGCAGCAGGTCCTTGGTGTCCTTCTGGTAGAAGTCGAGGACGCCCGTGAACCGGTCGTTCGAGAAGCCGTAGTCGAAGCCGACGTTGATCTGCTCCGACGTCTCCCACTTGAGGTTCGGGTTGGCGACCTGCGTGGCCGCGAAGCCCGTGATGACCTGGTCGCCGAACGGGTAGCGCGCGCTGTTGTTCGTCTTCAGCAGCAGCTGCGTCGCGTACGGCTTCACCGCCTGGTTCCCCTGGCGCCCCCAGCCCGCGCGCAGGCTGAGGTTCGAGAACGGGCCGTCCTTCAGGAAGCCCTCCTCGCTCAGCCGCCACGAGCCCGAGACGGCCGGGAACACCGACCACTTGTTGCCCGGCGCGAGGCGCGACGAGCCGTCGTAGCGCAGCACGCCGGTGAGGAAGTACTTGTTGCGGAAGCCGTAGTTGGCGCGCGAGAAGAACGACACCAGCCGGCTCTGCTCGATGTACGACGTCGGCGCGGGCGCGCCCTCGGTCGTGCCGGCGCCGAGGTTGTTGAACGAGAACGCGTCGGTGCGGAAGCCGCGCGCCTCGGCCTCGAAGCCGCGGTTGTCGAAGCGCGAGAACTCGTAGCCGCCGAGGACCTCGATGTCGTTCGCCTCGCCGAGGTCGGGCGCGAAGGTCAGCAGCCCCTGGAAGTTCACGTTCTGCAGGTCGCGCTCGGCCTGGCGCGCGCGGCCGTTGGTCGAGGCGCCCACCGGGTTGGAGAGCGGCAGGTAGGTCTGCCGCACCGAGTTCGCGAAGTCGATGCCGACCGTCGTGCGCGCCGTCAGGCTCGGGAGCAGGCTGTACGACGCGTTGACGTTGCCGAGCACGCGGTTCTCGGGCGCGACGTCGTTGATCTGGCGCGCCAGCGCGACCGGGTTGCGGATCGACTGCGCGCCGGTGCCGACCTCGTAGAACGCGCCGGTGGACGTGAGGACCGGCTGCGTCGGGTTGAACACGGCGACGTTCGTGAACACGCCGCCGTCGAAGCCGGCCGTGTTGTCGAACGGCAGGTACTTGTTGTTGACCCGCGACGCCGTGAGGTTGACGCCCGTCTGCAGCTTGCCGCCGATCGCCTGGTGGTTCGCGTTCACGCGGCCCTGGTAGCGCGTCAGCCCGTTGGAGATGACGACGCCCTGCTGGTCGAAGTAGTTGAGCGCCGCGCGGTACTGCGTCGTCTGCGACCCGCCCGAGAACGCCAGGTTGTGGTTCTGGGTGTAGCCGACGCGCGTCATCTCGTCCTCCCAGTCCGTGTTCGCCGTGCCGAGGCCGGCGTTCGCGGTGGCGGGGAGGTTCCCGTTGCTGATCTGCGACTGGACGAAGGTCCGGTACTCGCTGCCGTTCAGGACGTCGAGCTTGTTGGCCGCCGTCGCGGCGCCGACCGCCACCTCGTACTCGATCTGCGAGGTGCCGCCGGCGCCCTTCTTGGTCTCGATGAGCACCACGCCGTTGGCGCCGCGGCTGCCGTAGATCGCCGTCGCCGCCGCGTCCTTGAGGACGGTCATCGACGTGATGTCGCTCGGGTTGAGCGAGTTCAGCGGGTTGCGGTCGAGCGCCGCCGTGCTGCCGATCGCGACGCCGGTGGCGACCGTGTTGTCGTTCTGGATCGGCACCCCGTCGATCACGTACAGCGGATCGTTGCTGGCGCTGATCGACGTGCCGCCGCGGATGCGGATCTGCGCCCCGCCGCCCGGCTCGCCGTTGTTGACGGTGATGTTCACCCCGGCCACGCGCGCGTTCAGCAGCGCGGTCGGGTTGGCGATGACGCCGAGGTTGGCCGCGTCGGCGTCGACCTTGGCCACCGAGCCGGTGATCGCCTCGCGGCGCTGCGTGCCGTAGCCGACGACGACGACCTCGGAGAGGCTCGCCGCCACCGACGGCAGCGAGATGCTCACGGTGGCCGTGGCGCCGGCGTTGACCGTCACGGCCTCCTCGCGCGACGCGTAGCCGATGCGCGCGGCGCGCACGCGCACCGCGCCGGCCGGCACCTGGGCGAGGACGAAGCCGCCGTCGTTGCGCGTCAGCGCGCCGCGCTGCGTGCCGACGATGGAGACGGTCACGTTCGCGAGCGGCTGCTGCGACGTGGAGTCGACGACCCGTCCGCTGATCGTGCCCGTCGGGACCTGCGCGCCCAGCGAGCCGGCGAGCAACAGACCGCCGACGAGCGCCGGGAAGAGGCCACGAGCCACTGCTGCCATACGTCTGCCCTCCATGGAGGCTGCGGAGTAGGACATCGCCCTCGCTCGGCGCGGACACGAAGCGGAGAGGTCGGGGGCACGGCGGGCGGCCGGTCGGCCACGCTGCCGGATTCGACGGCGCGTCCCGTGGGCGCGCGGAAAGCTCGGCGAGGCGTCAGGCCACGGGCGGACGGGCCCGGGGTGAGGCGCGGGGCGAGGCGCGGGACCGCGCCGGGCGGGCCCGCGAGCGTGCGGAGCGTGCGTGCTGCTGGCAGTGCGACGGCATCCACCCTCCACGGCCACCCGGTCCACCTGCCCACATCGCTCGGCGACGGCCCCGCACGCGTACGCGCCGCTTCCCGCCCCTGCGGCAAGCCGCGCCTCGTGCCGAGCCGGACCTCGTGCATCGCACAACCGGCCGGCCGCGCGCCTCCAAATGCGTCGCGCGGACCTGCCGTTCCCACGTCCCCGGTACCCCAGCGGACCACGCGAGCGTGGTGCCCGTCACGCGTGCTCCGCCGTACGCCGGCTGGCGCCGTGCGAGCGAACCACCCTGCTGGCCCCGGGTCGCGCGGCCAGATATTCCTTCCGCCGGGGTAATTGTCAAGGTCGTGTGCGATTCGCGCCACACGTCGGCACCGGGCTCCCACGGCCGGGCTCGACACCACCTCCGGACGCCGCATGATCCTGCTCACGCTCGCGCTGCTCACGCAGCTGGCGCAGACGGCCGACAGTACGCGGACGGTCCCGTCCGTCCTTTCATTCCCCGAAGCGGGGATGGACGACAGCGCCGCGTACCGCGGCTACCGCACGCGCTTCTGGCGCGACGCCGCCGGCAACACGGTGCAGGTGTACCTCGACCGGCGCGAGGGACGCGTCGTCCACCTGTGGGCCGACGCCGACAACGAGAGCCTCGGCTTCACGGCGCGCGACGCCGGCGGGCGCCCCGCGGCGCTGCGCTGGACGTCCGACTCCGCGCGGGTCGGCGGGCCGCCGCGCGCGCGCACGCTCGCCCACGCGCTCGAGGCCGAGTCGCCCACCGTGCGGCTCGGCTTCTTCCTGCTCGGCTCGATGCGCGTCGAGCGCGACTTCCAGGCGTGGGGGAAGCACCGCGCGCCGTTCGGCGGCGCGCCGTTCGCGCTGGACGAGACGGCGCGCCTGGTCGACGCGATCGGGCGGCTCCCCGCCGACGTGCAGCGCGCGCACCTCGCGCTGGTGCACGCGCCCGACGTCGCCACGCTGCGCGCGCGGCTGCGCCCGACGATCGCCGTCACGAGCGGCGCCGACGCGTGGGTCGCGCGCGTGACGCAGCTGTCGCTCGACGCGCGCGACACGCTGCGCCTGGACGTCACGGTCGACCCGCGCCGCGTCACCGCCATGCGCGCGGGCGACGTGCTCACGCTGCGCGCCCGCACCGGCCGCACGGTGCCGTTCACCGTGCGCCTGGCCACCACCGCGGCGCCGCTGGGCCGCCTGTCGCGCGAGGAGATCTTCACGCCCGAGTTCCTGGCGTTCGTCGCCGCGGCGCAGCACGGCACGGGGACCGACACGGCCGCGCTGCGCGGGCGCTGGATGGAGCGGCAGGTGCGCGGCGTCGAGCTGCTGTCGTCGCGCGACAAGCTGATGGCGGGGCTGCCGACCTACGCGACGTACTTCGGGCGCGACATGCTGGTGACGGCGCTCATGATGCGCCCCATCTGGCGCGACGAGATGTCGGAGTTCGTGATCGCCAGCGCGCTGCGCAAGCTCTCGCCCACCGGCCAGGTCAGCCACGAGGAGGCGCTGGGCGGGCAGGCGGTGCGCGAGGCGGCGTCGGAGTACGTCGCGCTGCTGGACGAGCGCCGCCGCGCGACGGCGGCGGGCGACGCCGCGGCGGCCGACAGCCTGCTGGCGCGCGCGGCCGCGGCGCTGCGCGACCATCGGCGCGTGCGCGAGAACTACCACATGATCGACGACGAGCTGCAGCTGCCGGTGGTGACCGCGCGCTGGCTCGCCGATCCCGACGTGCCCGCGGCGCGCAAGCGCGCCTTCCTGCTGGACGCGACGGACGGCGGCGAGCCGCGCCTGACGCGCATGCTGCGCGAGCTGGCGCTGGTCGCGCGCATGACCGCGCCGTACGCGGCCGCGCCCACGCCCGACCACCTGATCGCGTTCGCCGCGCGCGACTCCGCGCGCTGGGCCGCGCTCAGCTGGCGCGACAGCGGCGTGGGCTACGCGAACGGCCGCTACGCGATGGACGTCAACGCCATCTGGGCGCCGCACGCGCTGGAGTCGCTGGCCGAGATCCTCGCGGCGCTGGGCACGCTCGGCTTCCGCAGCGACTCGCTGGCGAACACCATGCCCGAGCTGGCGGCCGGCACGCCGATCGGCGCGTGGGTGCGCGACACGACCGCGCTGCGCCGCGCGATCGACGCGTGGTGGGGCGCGGAGCGGCACTTCGTGGTGCGGCTGGCGCCGGAGGAGGTGCGCCGCCGGGTCGCGGCGCGCCTGGCGATCATGCCGGCGGTGGAGCGCGCGCACTGGACGCGCGTGCTCGCGCGCACCGGCGCCGACCGCGACTCGCTCACCTTCCTCGCGCTGTCGCTCGACTCGGCCGCGCGCCCCATCGGCGTCGCGAACTCGGACCCGGGCACGCGGCTCTTCCTGGGCGAGGGCGCGGCGCGCGCCGGCGCGCCCGACGCGGCGACGGCGGCCGGCGTGCTGCGCGACGTGCGGCTGTTCGTGCGCGCGTATCCGGTCGGGCTGTTCATCGACCGCGTGGGGCCGGTGGTCGCGAACGACGCGTACGCGACGCCGCCGGTGTGGCGCGCGTTCGTGCGCGACGCCTACCACGGCCCGCGCGTCGCGTGGGGCCGCGAGGTCAACCTCTTCCTGCTCGGCGTCGCGGGCCGCATCGCCGACGTGGGCGCCGGCGCGGGTGGCGATCCCGCGCGCGCGGCGTACGTGCGCGAGCTGCGCGACGCGGCGGAGCGCGTGGTCGCGGCGGTGGAGGCGTCGGGCTTCCAGAGCGAGCTGTGGAGCTACGAGTTCCCCGGCGGTCGGCTGACGCCGGTGCGCTACGGCTCGGGCGCCGACGTGCAGCTGTGGAGCACGACGGATCTCGCGGTGCAGTTCGCGCTGTCGCGCCTGCGGCGGTAGGGCACGTCGCGGCGCGTCGCCGCAACTGGTGCAGCGAAGTCGTCACTGGTACGCCTCCTGCTTTCCGACGCGCCGGGTCGAGCGCGGGTGGAGTGACGGGGATCGATGGGGCGCGCCCGACTCGGCGTCCCGGGTCCACCGCGGGCGCCACTGTACGCCATCGTACATCCGGCCCTGCACTTGACGCTCGCGTTCGACCACACCGCTGCCCGGCGCGCGCACGCCCTCGCGCGCCGCGCGACCTGCGCCGCCGCCCTGGTCCTCGCGGCGTGTGACGCCGACGGCGCGCCGTCCGCGCGCGCGACGCCCGCCGCCGACGACGACGGGCAGTGGACGATGCCGGCGAAGAACTACGCGAGCACGCGCTACAGCGGCCTCGCGCAGATCACCGCGGCCAACGTGCGCGGGCTGCGCCTCGCGTGGACGTTCACCACCGACGTGCGCCGCGGGCACGAGGCGGCGCCGATCGTCGTCGGCGGCACGCTCTACGTCGTCAGCCCCTTCCCCAACGAGCTGTACGCGCTCGACCTGGCGAACGGCGGCGCGCTGAAGTGGACGTACCGCCCGCCGCACCTGCGCGCCGCGCCCGGCGTCGCCTGCTGCGACGTCGTGAACCGGGGCGCTGTGTACGCCGACGGGAAGCTCTTCTTCAACACGCTCGACAACCAGGTCGTCGCCGTCGACACGAGCGGCCGCGAGGCGTGGCGCACCACCGTCGGCGCGATCGAGCGCGGGGAGACGATGACCATGGCCCCGCTGGTCGTGAAGGGAAAGGTGCTCGTCGGGAACAGCGGCGGCGAGTTCGGCGTGCGCGGCTGGCTCACCGCGCTCGACGCCAACACGGGCGCGATCGCGTGGCGCGCCTACAGCACGGGGCCCGACGCGGACGTGCTGATCGGCCCCGAGTTCAGGCCGTACTACGCCTCCGAGCGCGGGCGCGACCTCGGCGTGCACACGTGGCCGGCGGGCATGTGGCGCCACGGCGGCGGCGCGGTGTGGGGCTGGCTCTCGTACGATCCGGAGCTCGACCTCGTCTTCTACGGCACCGGGAACCCCGGCCCGTGGAACGCCGACATGCGCCCCGGCGACAACAAGTGGACGGCCGGGCTGTTCGCGCGCGACCCCGACACCGGGCAGGCGCGCTGGTTCTACCAGTGGAACCCGCACGACCTGTGGGACCACGACGGCGTGAACGAGCCGCTGCTGCTGGAGCTGCCGATCGGCGGCCGGCCGCGCCGCGTGATCGTGAGCCCGGAGCGCAACGGCTACGTCTACGTGCTGGACCGCGCCACGGGCCAGGTGCTGTCGGCGACGCCGTACGCGCACGTCACGACGACGCGCGGCGTCGACACCGCGACGGGGCGGCTGCGCCTCGTGGGCGGCAAGGAGCCGGGCGTGGGCCGCGTGGTGCGCGACATCTGCCCCGCGTCGCCGGGCGCGAAGGACTGGCAGCCGTCGGCGTGGTCGCCGCGCACGGGGCTCGTCTACCTGCCGCACCAGAACCTGTGCATGGACTTCGAGTCCACCGAGGCGAACTACATCGAGGGGACGCCGTACGTGGGCGCGAACGTGCGCATGTACCCCGGCCCCGGCGGCCACCGCGGCGAGGTCACCGCGTGGGACCCGGTGCGCGGCCGCGCCGCGTGGAAGCTGCGCGAGCCCTTTCCCGTCTGGAGCGGCGCGCTGGCGACGGCGGGCGACGTGGTGTTCTACGGGACGATGGACCGCTGGTTCAAGGCGGTGGACGCGCGCACGGGCGCGCCGCTGTGGCAGTTCCGCACCGCGTCGGGGATCATCGGCCAGCCGGTCACCTTCCGTGGGCCCGACGGCAAGCAGTATGTCGCGATCCTCGACGGCGTGGGCGGCTGGTCCGGCGCGCTCGTCGCCGGCGCGGCCGACCCGCGCGACTCCACGGTGGCGCTGGGCTTCGCCGGCGCGATGACCGACCTGCCCACCGTGACCAACCGTGGAGGGACGCTGTATGTCTTCGCGCTGCCCTGACCGCGAGCGTCGGGCGGTGAGCGGCGAGCGGCGAGGGAGTCGCCTCGCGCGGTACCGACTCGACGCTCGGCGCTCGACGCTCGCCGCTCTGCTCCTTCTCGCCTGCCGCGGCAACGAGACGCCGAACTTCGACGCCGCCGTCTCGCGCGCCGGCGCGATGGAGCCGCGCGCGCTCGCCGCGCCCAGCGGCACCGTCGCGACCAACGCGCCCACCGAGGACGGCCAGTGGACGATGGCCGCGAAGGACTACGCGAACACGCGCTACAGCGGGCTCGCGGAGATCTCCGCCGCTAGCGTGCGGAACCTGCGCGTCGCCTGGACCTGGTCGACCGGCAACCCGTACGGGCACGAGGGGACGCCGCTGGTGGTGGGCACGACGATGTACGTCGTGACGCCGTTCCCCAACGAGCTGTACGCGCTCGACGTGGGCGCGCACGGCGCGATCCGGTGGAAGTACGCGCCGCCGTTCATCCCCGCGGCACCGGGCGTGAGCTGCTGCGGGCACATCAACCGCGGCCCCACCTACGCCGAGGGCCGCGTCTTCTTCACGACGCTCGACAACCAGGTGATCGCGGTCGACGCGACCACCGGGCGCGAGGCGTGGCGCACCACGCTCGGCGCCATCGAGCGCGGCGAGACGATGTCGATGGCGCCGCTGGTCGTGAAGGGCAAGGTGATCGTGGGCAACAGCGGCGGCGAGTTCGGCGCGCGCGGCTGGCTCACGGCGCTCGACGCGGCCACGGGGAGGATCGCCTGGCGCGCGTACGGCACCGGCAGCGACAGGGACGTGCTGATCGGCCCCGCGTTCAAGCCGTTCTACGCCAAGGACCAGGGGCGCGACCTGGGCGCGACGACGTGGCAGCCGGGCGGCTGGAAGAACGGCGGCGCGACCTCGTGGGGCTGGCTGTCGTACGACCCCGAGCTCGACCTGCTGTACTACGGCACGGGCAACGCGGGCCCATGGAACCCCGACCTGCGCCCCGGCGACAACAAGTGGGCGGCGACGCTGTTCGCGCGCGACCCCGACACGGGCGAGGCGCGCTGGGCCTACCAGATCTGGCCGCACGACCGCAACGACTACGACGCGATCAACGAGAGCGTGCTGCTCGACCTGCCCGTCGCGGGCCGGCCGCGCAAGCTGCTGCTGCGCGCCGAGAAGAACGGCTACATGTACCTGTTCGACCGCGGGACGGGCGAGGTCGTGGCCGCGGACTCGTTCGCCTACAGCACGATCATGCACGGCGTCGACCTCAAGACGGGCGCCCCGCGCGAGAACCCCGAGCGCTGGGTGCGCCACGGCAAGGTGACGCGCGAGATCTGCCCGTCGGTGCAGGGCGCGAAGGACCACGAGCCGACGGCGTACTCGTTCCGCACGGGCCTCGTCTACGTCCCCGGGAACAACCTCTGCGAGGACGTCGAGGGGACGGAGGCGAACTACATCGAGGGCACGCCGTACCTGGGCACGATCTCGCGTGCCTACGCCGGGCCGGGCGGCCACCGCGGCGAGTTCTTCGCGTGGGATCCGGTGGCGCGCCGCAAGGTGTGGTCGCGGCGCGAGCGCTTCCCGCTCTGGGGCGGCGCGCT
>CBHYLO010000054.1:0-13497 GCA_966128675.1 uncultured bacterium
GCAAGCACCTCGGCCGGCAGCTCGTCCGGCCGCAGCGCGCCCGTCATCACCGCCACGACGTCGCGCATGCCGATCCGTGCCGGATCGACCACCGCCGCGCGGCGGCCGAGGCGCGCGACGTGGATGCGGTCCGCGATCTCGAACACGTGCGGCATGTCGTGCGAGATCAGCACCACCGGCAGCCCGCGCTCGCGGATGCGGCGGATCAGGTCGAGCACCATCCCGCTCTCCTTCACGCCCAGCGCCGCCGTCGGCTCGTCCATGATCACCACGTGCCGCGCGAACGCCGCCCCCCGCGCCACCGCGACGCCCTGCCGCTGGCCGCCCGAGAGCGTCTCCACCGCCTGCGTCGTCGCGCCGACGTCGATGCGCAGCGCGCGCAGGTGCTCGGCCGCCTCCGCGTGCATGCGCCGCCGGTCGATCATGCGCAGCACGCGCCCCGCGACGCCCGCGCGCCGCGGCTCGCGGCCCAGGAAGAGGTTCTCCGCGATCGACAGCTGCGGCGCGACCGCGAGGTCCTGGTAGACCGTCTCGATGCCCGCGCGGCGCGCGTCCATCGGGCCGCGGAAGCGCACCGGCCGGCCGTCCACCAGGATCTCGCCCGCGTCCGGGAGCAGCGCGCCCGAGAGTGCGCGGATGAGCGACGACTTCCCCGCGCCGTTGTCGCCGACGACCGCCAGCACCTCGCCCGCGCGCAGCGCGAAGTCCGCGCCGTCGAGCGCCGTCACGTGGCCGTAGCGCTTCACCAGGCCGCGCGCCTCCAGGACGACGGGCTGGCTCATCGCCGCCCCTCGCGCGTCAGCTGGTCCGTCGCCACCGCGAGGATCACCAGCACGCCCGTGACGAGGATCTGGTAGACCGACGACACGCCCAGCAGCGTCAGCCCGTTGCGGAAGACGCCCACGATCAGCGCGCCCACCAGCGAGCCGAGCACCGAGCCGCGCCCGCCGAACAGGCTCGTGCCGCCGAGCACCACCGCCGTGATCGCGTCGAGGTTGTCGGTCTGGCCGGCGTTCGGGTCGCCGACGCCCGTGCGCGCCACCGACAGCAGCGCCGCCACGCCGTAGAGCAGCCCCGCCAGCGCGTAGACGCCGATCAGCAGCGCGCGCGTGTGGATCCCCGCCAGCCGCGCCGCCTCGGGCGCGCCGCCGACCGCGTGGACGTGGCGGCCCGCGGCCGTCTCGCGCAGCCCGAACCACGCGACGCCGTAGAGCGCGAGCATCAGCACCGCGCCGTAGACGACGCGCGTGCCGCCCACCTGGAAGGTCTCGCCGAGCGCGCCCAGCGCCGCGGGGAGGCCCGTCACCGTCTGCCCGCGCGAGTACAGCTGCGTCAGCGCGAAGGCGATGTTGAGCGTCCCCAGCGTGACGATGAACGGCGGCAGGCGCAGCCCCGTGACCAGCAGGCCGTGCGCGGCGCCGAACAGCGTCGTCACCGTCATGCCCGCCGCGATCGCCAGCGGCACCGGCACGCCCAGGCGCGCCGCGAGCGTCGTCATGACGATGCCGCCGAGCGCCATGATCGCGCCGCACGCGAGGTCGACGCCGGCCGTGAGGATGACGAGCGTCTGCCCGATCGCCAGCACGCCGACCACCATCACCTGCTGCAGCACGAGCGAGAGGTTGCCGCCCGTGAGGAAGCGGTCGCTCCGCGCGGCGAAGAAGAGGCAGGCCGCGAGCAGCGCGAGCAGCGGGCCCGCGGCCGCCAGCGCGCCCGCGGCCGCGGGCGTCAGCGATCGCCGAAGCACCGCTGCAGGCCGACGTCGACGCCGAGGCTCTCCACGCCGCTCACCGGCCGCGCCGCCACCAGCGCGACGCCGGTGTCGGTGTAGCCGCTGGGCTTCTTCCCGGTCTTCACGAAGTCGACGCCCGCCTCGACGCCCAGCTCCGCCATGCGCAGCGGGTACTGCTGCGCGGTGGCCGCGATGTGCCCCGCGCCGACGTCGCGCACGCCCTGGCAGCCGCCGTCCACCGAGACGACGATCACGTCCCGGTCGCGCCCCGCGGCGACGAGCGCCTTGTGCGCGCCGGCAGCGGACGGCTCGTTGACGGTGTAGACGACGTTGATGCCGGGATCGCGCTGCAGGCAGTTCTCCATCGCCGTCTGGCCGCGCGTCTGGTCGCCGTAGGTGTCGACGCTGCACACGACCTCGGAGGCGGTGCCGAGCGTCGTGCTGGCGGCGTCTGGCGCGGCGAGGCCGAAGCCCGAGAGGAAGCCGTTGTGCCGCTGCGCGCCGACGGGATGGCCGGGGAGCAGGTCGAGCGTCGCGATGCGCGCGGGCTTCCCCGCCAGCGCGGCCCGCGCATACTGCCCGATGAGCGTCCCCGCGCGGTAGTTGTCGGTGGCGAACAGCGCGTCCACCGCGGTCACGGGATCGGTCGGGCTGTCGAGCGCGACGACGAGGATGCCGTCGCGGCGCGCCTTCTCGATCGCCGGGACGATGGCCTTCGCGTCGCTGACGGTGATGAGGATGACCTTCGCGCCGGCGGCGATCATGTTCTCCATCGCCGTCACCTGCCCGGCGTTGTCGCCGTCGTTGCGGCCGGCGCCGGAGAGCAGGCGGGCGCCGCGCGCCTTCGCCGCCGCCTCGGCGCCCTCGCGCATCTTCACGAAGAACGGGTTGGTCTCGGTCTTCGTGATCAGGCCGATGACCGGCTGCGACGACTGCTCGCGCGCGCAGCCGGCGGTCAGCGCGGCGGCGAGCGCCGGGAGCAGGAGGACGTGCGGGAGACGCATGAGCGGGCGGTGCGGGCGGCGGGACCGGCGGGCGCCTCCAGCATACGGCCGGGGGCGCGGTGGGGGGAGGTCATGGGCCGCGCTGCGGGCTGCGGACTGCGGATCCCCGGCCGCGCGCGGCGCGCCGGCGTGGGATCCGCCGCCCGCCGCCCGCAGCGGGGCGCACACGCCCCGCCGGTCCGGGTGCCGAGGCCGACGGGGTCGCCGGTCCGGGACAGGTCCGGCCGCGATGCGGCGGTTGGCGTTGGCGCGGATGTCCCCCGCCGCGAAGACGCCCGGCACGCTCGTCTCGAACATCATCGGCTCGCGCGCCGGGCCCCAGCCGCGCGCCGCCTCGCGCGCGTCCGCGCCCGTGAGGATGAAGCCGCGGTCGTCCGTCGCCACCAGCGGCCGGAACGCCTCCGTGCGCGGCGCCACGCCGATGAACACGAACAGCGCGCTGGCCGCCACCGTGCGCGTCTCGCCCGTCGCCGCGTTGCGCACGTCCAGGCACTCCAGGTGGTCGGTGCCGTACACCGCGGTGATCTCCGAGTCGCCCACCACCTCGATGTTCGCCGTGTACGCGATGCGGTCCACCAGGTACTGCGACATCTGCGGCGACAGCGTCGGCCGGCGCACCACCATCGTCACCCGCTCCGCGTAGCGCGAGAAGAACAGCGCGCCCTGCCCCGCCGAGTTCGCGCCGCCGAGCACGTGGACGTGCTGGCCGCGGTACATCGCGGCCTCCGACAGCGCCGCGCCGTAGTACACGCCCGCGCCCACCAGCCGCTCCGCGCCCGGCACCGCCAGCTCCTTCACCGCCGCCATCCCCGACGCGAGCATCAGCGCGTGGCACGCCACCTCCGCGCCGCTCGACAGCGCGACGATCCGGTACGGGTCCTCGCGGCGCAGGCCGACGACCGCGTGTCCGACGAGGATCTCCGCCCCGAAGCGGCGCGCCTGCGTCGCCGCGCGGCGCGCCAGGTCGGCGCCCGTCACGCCGTTCGGGAAGCCGAGGTAGTTCTCGATCATCGAGCTCGTGCCGGCCTGGCCGCCGGGCGCGTTCTGCTCCACGAGCAGCACCTTCAGCCCCTCCGACGCGCCGTACACCGCGCACGCCAGCCCCGCCGGCCCGCCGCCGACGACCACCAGGTCGTAGAACGGGCGCGCCACCGTCTGCAGCCCCACCGTCGCCGCCAGCTCGGCGTTGCTCGGCGCGACGAGCATGCGGCCGTCCTGCAGCAGCACCACCGGCAGCGGCGGCGTCGCGTCGCGCCCCGCCAGCACGAGCGCGCGCATCTGCGCGTCCTCGTCCAGGTCCACCCACTGGTACGGCACCTGGTTGCGCGACAGGAAGTCGCGCGTGGCGAAGCTCTGCGGCGACCAGCGCGAGCCGACGACGCGTAGCCCGTCGAACGGGAGCACCGCGTGCGCCGCCCAGTCGGCCAGCAGGTCGTCGAGCACCGGATACAGGCACTGCTCCGGCGGGTCCCACGGCTTCAGCAGGTAGTGGTCGATGCCGACCTCGTTGATCGCCGCGATCGCGGCCGACGTGTCCGCGTACGCCGTCAGCAGCGCGCGCTTCGCGTCGGGGAAGAGCGCGCGCAGCGCGCGCAGCAGCTGCGTGCCGGTCATGTCGGGCATGCGCTGGTCGACCAGGAAGAGCGCGACCGGCGCGCCGCGCCGCTTCAGCTCGCGCGCGGTCTCCAGCGCCTGCGCGCCGGATCCGGCGGCGACGATGCGGTGGCGCTGGCGGTAGTGGCGGCGCAGGTCGCGCTCGACCGCGCCCAGCACCTGCGCGTCGTCGTCGACGGCGAGGATGACGGGCTTCGTCGTCACGGCGCCGGCTCCGCCGCCGCGGGCAGCGTGACGCTGAACGTCGTGCCCTTCGCACCCGACGCGACGTCGATCACGCCGTGGTGCCGGTGCGCGATGCGGCGCGCGATGTCGAGGCCGAGCCCCGTGCCCGCGCCGACCGGCTTGGTGGTGAAGAAGGGATCGAAGACGCGCGCCAGCACGTCGGCGGGGATGCCGTGGCCGTCGTCGGCGACGCGCACGACGACCCGGCCGAGCTCCACGCCCGCCGTGACGTGGACGTGGCCGCCCGGCGCGGCGTCGATCGCGTTGTCCAGCAGGTTGACCCACACCTGATTCAGCTCGCCGCCGTAGCCGTCCACCGGCGGCAGGTCGGGCGCGATCGCCAGGTCCACCGCCACCGAGCGGTCGCGCGCCTTGGCGCCGAGCATCGTGATCGTGTCCGCGAGGCCGCGGCCGATCGCGACCGGCGTCAGCGTCGCCTGCTGGTCGACGTACGTGAAGCCCTTCACGGCGTCGACGAGCGCGTGGATGCGCTGGGCGGCGGTGCAGATCTCGTCGGCGAGGCGGCGCACCGTGTGGCCGGCCGCGACGTGCGCGAGCACGGTGCCGACGTTGCCGGTGCCGACGCTGGCCTCGACGGCCTGCACCTCCGCGACGCCGAACCCCGAGGCGGCGAGCTCCGCGAGCGCGTCGTCGGCGACGCCGGCCACGCCGCGCGCGTCGAGCCAGTCGGCGAGCGCGTCCTCGCGGTCGGCGGCGTCCAGCGGCGAGCGGCCGCGCCGCGCGGCGGCGGGGTCGTCGCGCAGCGCGGCGATCGAGAAGTACTGCGTGTCCGAGACCTCCAGCTCGCAGACGGCCTTGGTCGCGGCCTCCAGCCGCTGCAGCTCGTCCACCAGCGTCCGGGCGCTGCGCGCGACGGCGGAGGCGGGGTTGTTCAGCTCGTGCGCGAGCCCCGCCGCCAGCCGGCCGAGCGAGGCCATCTTCTCGTCGAGGAGCTCGCTCGACTTGAAGACGCGCGTGCGGTCGAGCATGACGTGCACCATGACGGTCGTCAGCTCGTGGCACTCGCGGATCATGCGCGCGATGTCCGGCGGCTCGACCATGAAGACCTCGGTGCGCCGCTCGGCCACGACGTGGCCGGGCGGGGTCTTCAGGCGCGAGTACGGGAGGAGGCCCGTGACGTCGCCGCCGTGCCACTCCATGACGATGCGCGGGCCGGCGCCGCGGTCGACGCGGATGCAGAGGTGGCCGTCGAGCACGACGTAGAGCCCGGCGACGGGGAGTCCGCTGGTGCTGAGGATCTCGCCGGGCTCGAGGACGCGGAGCTGGCCGGTGCGCGCCAGCCATTCGAGCTGCGCGCGGGGCACGGCCGCGAGGGTGCGGTGCGCCGCGAGGCGCTCCAGGAGCGGATCGTCGGGCATGGCTCGCCGGGGCGATGGGGAGCACGCGGCCGGTGCCCGCGCGCACGCTCCGCGACGGTACGACTTTTCGGACGATGTGGCCAGAGTCACGCGCCGAGTGACAGCGCGCCGGACCCGAACGACGAACTGCTCCAGACAGGATCACCAGGATTTCCAGGATTGACAGGATTGCACTCGGCGTGGCGGTACAGAGCGTCACGCCACGCGGAGCTTCGAATCCTGGAGATCCTGACAATCCTGTCGATCCTGTCTCAAGCTTTTCGGGTCCGGTGCGCCCGACTCTCTCGTCAGTCGCCTCCACCCGCGGTGGCCGTCGCCGGCGTGCCGCTCCCCTTCTTCACGTAGCGGTCGAACCAGTCGATCCACCGCGCCCACAGGTCGAGCGTGTTCTCCAGCGACCGCGGCGTGTGCGACTCGTACGGATACACGTACAGCGCCGCCGTCTTGCCCAGGCTCGTCAGCGCGTGCATGAAGCGCTCGGACTGCAGCGGCCAGGTGCCCGTGTTGTTGTCGTCGCCGCCGTGGTAGAGCAGGATCGGCGCGCGGATCTGGTCGGCCTTGAAGTAGGGCGACATCTCCAGGTACGTCTCCGACGCCGACCAGATGCTGCGCGGCTCGGCCTGGAAGCCCGTCGGCGTCAGCGAGCGGTTGTACGCGCCGTCACCGGCGATGCCCGCCTTGAAGAACGGCGTGTGCGCCAGCAGGTTCGCCGTCGCGAACGCGCCGTAGCTGTGGCCGCCGTGGCCGACGCGGTCCATGTCGACGGTGCCCATGCGCTCCACCGCGCGCATCGCGCCGTACATCGCGTCCACCATGCTCGACACGTAGGTGTCGTTGTAGTTCTCGCCGACGATCGGGATGTCCGGGTAGACGAGCGCGTAGCCCTGCGTCAGCCAGAGATCCGACCAGCGCAGCCACGTCAGGTGCGGGAAGGCGTTGCGGTTGCGCGCGCGCAGCGCGGCGCGCCGGTAGCCGTCGGGCGTCGTGAACTCGCGCGGATACGTCCAGAAGATCGCCGGCACCTTCTGCCCGTCGCGGTAGCCCACCGGCAGCGCGATGTTGCCCTGGATCTCCAGCCCGTCCTGGCGCGTGCAGGTGAAGTCCGTGCGCCGCACGTCCGCCAGCTCGGGGAACGGGTTCGCGTTGCGCGTCAGGTTCTCCAGCGCGCCGCCCGGCGTCCACAGGTACGAGTCGGGGAAGAGCGTGCGCCCCTCGCGGCCGACGATCATCCGCTTCAGGTCCGCGTCGAGCGCGACCAGCGGCCGGTCCCACGTGTCCGCCGCGCCCTGGAACACGCGCGCGCGCGTCGTGTCGGCGAGCGAGACGCGGTCCACGAACGGGCGCGGGCGGAAGTCGCGCGTCAGCCCGTCGCCCTGCAGGTACGGCTCGCCCGCCGACGACACGAGCGCGAACGCGATGCCGTTCGGCGTCCGCTCCGTCCACAGGTCGCCCGGCGCGGTGAGCAGGCTGTCCGGGTGCGCGAAGCCGACGATGATGCGGCGCGCGGGCGCCGCCCCCGAATCGCCGCGCGTGCGGTCCCAGTACGCGAGCGCGCGGCGCCCGGTCTTCGTCACCGTCCCGAACACGCGGCGCCCCGCGCTGTCCAGGCGCACCTCGGCGATCGGGTCCTCGCTCGCGGCCAGCACCGTGCCCTTCGCCGTGTCGAACGGCGCGCGCAGCAGCACGACCTGGTCGCCGCCGCCGGTCACGCGCTTGAGATAGACGAGCCCAGCGCCCGCCGGATGCCACGCGAGCCCGCGCAGCCCGCCGCCGCCCTGCCCGCCGCCCGGGCCGTCGCTGCTCCCCTCGCGCAGCGCGCGCTTCTCCAGCGTCGCCACCACCGCGCCCGCGCGGTCGAGCACCGCCGTCTTCCCGGGGAAGCCGCGCCAGCTGGTGAGGAAGGAGAACGGCCGCTCGACCCAGCGCGCGAGCACGTGCTTCCCGTCCGCGCTGAGCGCGATCGACTCGTACATGCGCGGCTCGCCCAGGCGGCGCGGGGCGCGGCCCGGCGCCAGCTCCACCAGCTGCGCGCGCGTGTAGTGCTCGAACAGCGCCGCGTCGTGCGTGTCGCCCAGCAGGTTGGAGAAGGTGCGCGTGGGCGTCGCCGTCGGGCGCGACAGGCGCACGCGCGGGCCCTCGGGCATCCGGCTGTCCTGTGGCGCTGCCCCCCGGTCCGCCGGCACCATGAGCGTCAGCAGCGTGCCCTCGGGCGTCCACTGCAGCATGCGCGACGGGCGCTGCTCGACCTCGGGGCTGATGTCGACGTGCGACGAGGTGCCCAGCGTGGCGAGGACGCGCGCGTCGCTGACGCGCTGCGCGCGGCCGGTCGCGGCGTCCGCGGTCCACACCTCGGTTCCGGCGGGGCGGTGCGCGAGGAACGCCACGCGCGCGCCGTCGGGCGACCAGGTCCAGTCGCTGACGAACGTCCCCGCGGGCAGCGCGACGTCGCGGAAGCGGCGCGCCTGCAGGTCGTAGATCTGCAGCGCGCGCACGCCGAACGTGTCGAGGTGCCAGAGCCGGTCGGTCGCGGGGCGGATCTCCAGCTCCGCGAGGCGCAGCGTCGGGCGCGACATGAGCGCGAGCGTCGAGAGCTGCGTCGCGCGCGGCACGAGGAACCAGCGCCCGCCCGGCGCCGGCGCGTCGAGCACCGCGAAGCTCGCGTCGCGGCCGAAGTACTCGGCGATGGGCGCCGGCGGGCGCACGTAGCGCGCGTCCGCCTCGGCCTGCGCGACCTGCTCGGCGGAGACGCGCGCCGGACGCGGCGCGGGAGTGGCCGCGCGGGTGGCCGCGGGCGTCTGCGCGCCGAGGGGGAGCGCGGCGAGCAGCGCGAGCGACAGGGCGCCGGCGGCGGCGCGCCGCGGGCGGACGGACGAGGGCATCACGATCCTCCAGGGGGGTGCGGGTACGATCCCCGGAATGACCGGACGTGCACGCGCCAAGTCAAGCGGGCGGCGCGCGGCGCCCGTTGGCCTCCTGGGGAGGATGCGGATGCTCCGGATAGAGCGGATTCTTCGGATCGCACCTCTCGGGAGCATGGAGCGTCACCGCCACGCGGAACGATCCGGAGCATCCGCCTCATCCGGAGCAGCCGTATCCCTCCCAAGAGGCAACAGGGGTCCGGCGCGGCGGTCCCGAACGACGAGAAGCAGCGGGGACTGACCTCTGATTCCGACGGACAGGGTCTGATGTAGACTCCCCGCGGCGCACGGAGCCACGCGCCATGCGGAGCCTACATCAGGTCCTGTCCGTCAAATCAGATCTCGATCCCCGCTGCTCTTGCAGTTCGGGGCCTCGCCGAGAAGCCCCGCCCGCGCCTCACTCCCGCGCGAACGCCGCGTCGAACGCCATCCGCGACGGCGCGAAGTTCACCCGCCGGATGTGCGCGCACGCCTCGCGCGCCCCGAACTCGCGCTCCATCCCCGGATCCTCCCACTCCACCGACAGCGGGCCCGCGTAGCCCGCGCGGTTCAGCGCCCGCACCACCGCCTCGAAGTCGATCCGCCCGCGCCCGATGGAACGGAAGTCCCACGCGCGGTCCGGGTGCCCGAATGGCAGGTGCCCGCCGAAGGTGCCCGAGCGCTTCGGCACGTCCGACCACCACACGTCCTTCATGTGCGCGTGGTAGATCCGGTCGCCGAAGGCGTCGATGAAGCCCACGTAGTCCACGCCCTGGTAGCCCAGGTGGCTCGGGTCGTAGTTGAAGCCGAAGGCGGCGCGGCGGCCGACCGCCTGCAGCGCGCGCTCCGCCGTCGCGAGGTCGAACGCGATCTCCGTCGGGTGCACCTCGAGCGCGAAGCGCACGCCCGCCGCGTCGAACGCGTCGAGGATGGGGTTCCACCGGTCCGCGAAGTCGCGGTAGCCCGCGTCGAGCATCGCGTCCGGCACCGGCGGGAAGCTGTAGAGCAGCGGCCAGATCGACGAGCCGGTGAAGCCCGTGACGACCTGCACGCCCAGCCGCGCCGCCGCCTGCGCCGTGCGCATCATCTCCTCCGCCGCGCGCGCCTGCACGCCCGCCGGATCGCCGTCGCCCCACACGCGCGGCGGCAGGATGCCGCGGTGCCGCTCGTCCACGCGGTCGCACACCGCCTGGCCCACGAGGTGGTTGCTGATCGCCCACACCTGCAGCCCGTGGCGCGCCAGCAGCGCGCGGCGCGCGTCGCAGTACCCGTCCTCCGTGAGCGCGCGCTCGACGTCGAAGTGGTCGCCCCAGCTCGCGAGCTCCAGCCCGTCGTAGCCCCAGTCGCGCGCCTTCGCGGCCAGCGTCTCCAGCGGCAGGTCGGCCCACTGGCCGGTGAACAGCGTCACGGGACGCGTGGCGGGCGTCGTGTCGGTCATCGGTCGGCTCCGGTGGCCGCCGTCGGCGGCGTGTACGCGGCGTCCACCCACGCGTGCGTGCGCCCGCTCTCCAGCGCGGCCTGCACGAAGTGCACGCCCGCGGCGCCGTCCTGCACGGTGGCGAAGTCGAGGTCCAGCGGATCGGGCGCGACGCCCGCGCGGCGCGCGAGGATCGTGCGCGCGACGTTCGCGTAGATGTTGGCGAACGCCTCCAGCAGCCCCTCCGGATGGCCCGGCGGCATGCGCGTGCCGCGCCGCGCCTCGGGCGCGAGGAAGTCGTGGCCCGGCGTCCAGCGCTCGGTCGGGCCGTCGGCGCGACGCACGAGCAATTCGTTCGGCGTCTGCTGCTGCCACTCCAGCGACGCGTCGGTGCCGTAGACGCGGAGCGTCAGCCGGTTCTCCTCGCCGGCCGAGACCTGCGAGCAGACGAGGACCCCCTTCGCGCCGCCCTTGTAGTGCACGAGCATGTTCGCGTCGTCGTCGATGCGGCGGCCCGGCACGAACGTGCTCACGTCCGCGTACAGGCGCTCCATCTCGAGCCCCGTCACGTGGCGCGCGAGATGCTCGGCGTGCGTGCCGATGTCGCCGATCGCGCCCGCGCCCGCGCGCGCGGGATCGGTGCGCCAGTCCGCCTGCCGGTTCCCCGTCGCCTCGACGGCCGTCGCGAGCCATCCCTGCGAGTACTCGACGATCACCTTCCGGATGGTGCCCAGCGTGCCGTTCGCGACGAGGGCGCGCGCCTGCTGCACGAGCGGGTACGCCGCGTACGGATGCGTGAGCGCGAACACCACGTCGTGCTGCGCCACCAGCCGGCAGAGCGACTCCGCGTCCTCGAGCGTCGTCGTCAGCGGCTTGTCGCACACCACGTCGATGCCGCGCTCGACGAACGCGCGCGCGTTGGCGTAGTGCATGTGGTTCGGCGTGACGATCGCCACGAAGTCGATCCGCTCGCCCTCGGGGAGCGCGGCCTCGCGCTCCGCCATCTCCTCGTAGCTCGCGTACACGCGCCGCGGGTCGAGGCCCAGCGCCGCGCCCTGCGCGCGCGACCGCGCCGCGTCCGACGAGAACGCGCCCGCCACCAGCTCGGCCAGCCCGTCGAGCGCGGCGGCGCGGCGGTGCACCGCGCCGATGAACGCGCCGGGGCCGCCGCCCACCATGCCGTAGCGCAGTCGGCGGATCGTCGGAGAGTCGGGCGTCGGTGCGCTCATGGGACGGCGGCGTGGGAAGGGGGACGGCGATGCGGGGAGGATCACATGCCGGCGACCCGCGCGCCACCCTGCGCCGCGGCCGCCCGCTCTTGACGCCGCGTCCGCCACGGCCGAAGGTGCAGCGCGCACCGGTGCCGACGTGCGCCATGGCCCCCGTCCCTCGCCGGAGCCACCCGATGCGAACCGTCGCCCTGGTCGTGTCACGCGCGCTCGCGCTCGCGCTCCTCCCGCTCGCGCCGGTCGCGCCGCCGCTCGCGGCCCAGCCCGCGACCGCGGCGCCGACGGACAGCATCCTCGCGGCCACCACGCGCGCCCAGCTCGCCGGCCACGGCGACGAGGCGCGCGCGATCCTCGCGCGCGGCATCCGCGGCGCCGCGCGCGCCGACACGCGGCTGCTCTACCAGGGGGCCATCGGCGACACGTACCTGTACGAGGGCGACCTCAAGGCGGCGCTGCGCGCGTACGGCGCGGCCGCCGCCGCGGCGACGCGCGCGAAGGTGGACTCGATGGCGGGCGCGGCGCACTACGGCATGGCGCTGGTGGAGGCGATGAGCGGCCGCGCGCGCGAGGCCGACGCGCACCTCGCGGCCGCGGAGCGCGCGGGCGACTGGCCGCAGGGCGACCCCGCGCGCGGGCGCGCGGTCGACCGCGCCATGCTCTCGGCGCTGCTGGGCCGCGTGGAGGCGACCGACACGGCGCTCCGCGCGCTCGCGTCGACGCCGCGCGCGACGCAGTTCGTGCCGGCGTTCCGCGGGCTGTCGCTGGCGATGGCGGGCCGCTGCGCCGACGCGCTGCGGGCGCTCGCGCTGGCGACCAACCAGCAGGGCGCGATCGTCCTCGCGACGCGCGCCCGCTGCGCCGCGGCCGGCGGCCAGGCGGTGGAGGCGTCCGCCGCGCGCACCGCCGTGCTGACCATGGCGCCGCCGGAGCCGTTCGGATGGCCCCACCTGATCGCCCGCCACCTCGCACGCCAGATCCGATGAACCACGCCCGGCACGTCACGCTCGCCGCCCTGCTCGTCGTCACCGTCGCCGGCTGCGCGAGCGGCGGCGCGCGTCCCGCCACCGCGGCCGCCACCGCCGCCGCCGCGGACGCGGCGCCGCTGCGCGTGATGACCTTCAACCTCCGCTACGACAACCCCGGCGACAGCGGCAACGCGTGGCCGCACCGGCGCGACTGGGTGGCGGGGCTGATCCGCTTCCACGAGGCGGACGTGGTGGGCGTGCAGGAGGCGCTGCTGCGGCAGCTGACGGACCTCGACGCGCGGCTGCCGGGCTTCGCGCGCGTCGGCGTCGGGCGCACGGACGGCCGGACGCGCGGCGAGTTCAGCGCGATCCTCTACCGCGCCGACCGGCTGGAGGTGCTGGACAGCGGGACGTTCTGGCTGTCGACGACGCCCGAGGTGCCGGGCAGCAAGGGGTGGGACACGGCGATCGAGCGCGTGGCGACGTGGGCGCGCTTCCGCGACCGGCGGACGGGCTGCGCGCACGTGCATCTCAACACGCACTTCGACCACGTGGGCGAGCAGGCGCGCCAGGAGAGCGCGCGGCTGATCCGCCGCCGCCTCGCGACGCTGGCGCAGGGGCTGCCGGTGGTGATGACGGGCGACCTGAACGCCGATCCGCGCAGCGCGCCGTACCGCATCCTCACGCGCGACACGCTCGCCGGCGCGCTGCCGCCGCTGACCGACGCGTTCACCACGAGCCGCACGGGGCACTACGGGCCGACCGCGACGTGGAACGCGTTCAAGGCGATCGAGCCGGAGAAGCGCATCGACTACGTGCTGGTCTCGGGCCCGATCACGGTGCGCACGCACGGCATCCTGCCGGACAGCTGGGACGGCCGCTTCCCGTCGGACCACCTGCCGGTGCTGGCGTCGCTGGCGGTGGCGTGCCGATGACGACTGCTGCGGGCTGCGGGCTGCGGATCCTCACGCTCGGTGCCCTCGGCGACCAGTTTCGTGCCTCGCAGGCCGTGACTACTCGAGGGGGCTACGGATG
>CBHYLO010000055.1:0-13486 GCA_966128675.1 uncultured bacterium
GTCCTCCGCGGCGCGGACATCGTCGCCACACGGCCGGTCGTGGGGATGGCCGCGCGCCTACCCTGCTCGGCGCGGCGTGGGGGGGGCGGGCACAGGCGACCTGCGACCGTAGCAAGGAGACCCGATGCGCGCAGCGCGATCGGGGCTCCGCAGCGTCAGGTCGCCGGGAGCCGACGCCCGCCCCACCCACGCCGCGCGGCGCGACAAGCCACGCCCGACAAGCCAGATCAGCGCGGCAACGTCACGGTAGCGCGCGCCCCGCGCGCATCAGGGCGGTTCTCGAGCGTGATCGTCCCGCCGTGGCCCTCGACGATCTGGCGGCAGAGCGCGAGGCCGATGCCACTTCCCTCGGGCTTGGTGCTGTAGAACGGCACGAACAGGTTCGACGTCTCCGCCAGCCCCGGCCCCTCGTCGTCGACGAACAGGCGCAGCGCGCCGCGCGGCGCGTCCCACCACACCGTCACGCCGCCGTGCGTCTCCTGCGCCGCGTCGGCGGCGTTGCGCAGCAGGTTGATGAGCAGCTGGTCCAGCTGGTCGGCGTCGGCCGGCACCACCACCGCGGGCCCGCCCACCACCGTCAGCGGCACGCGCGACTCCAGCGTCGCCACGCGCCGCACCCAGTGGTCCACGTCCACCGCGCGCTTCGACGGCGCGGGCAGGCGCGTCAGCCGCGCGTACGCGCCGATGAACCGCCCCAGCGACTCGGCCCGCTCGGCGATGACGCCGAGGCCGTGCGCGAAGTCGTCGTCGGCGCTGCCGTAGGCGGCCAGCACCCCGGACGCGGTCGGGGGATGCGCGGCGTTGCCGTCTCCCGGCAACGCGGGCACGGCCGGCGCCGCGCGCAGCGCCCGCTCGCGCGCGCTGCGCACGCGGCGCAGCAGGCTGCCCGCGATCGTCTTGATGGGCGCCAGCGAGTTGTTGATCTCGTGGCTCAGCACCCGCACCAGCCGCTGCCACGCCTGCCGCTCCTCGGCGCGCAGCGTCTCGCTCAGGTCCGTCACCAGCAGCAGCGCGTGCGGGCGCCCGCCCTGCCGGAACTCGCCGCGCCGCACCTCCCAGCGCCCGGTGCCGCCCGGGAAGCTCGCCGACAGCACGCGCGGCGCGGGCAGCACGCCGGGGAGCGCGCGCTCGACGTCGCGCAGCAGGTCCGCGACGCCCAGCGCGTCGGCCGTCTCGCCGATCAGCCGCTCCGCGGGCCGCGCCAGCAGCCGCTCGCCCTGCCGGTTCACGAGGCGCAGCCGCAGCGCCTCGTCGAACGCGAACACCGCGACGTCGATCTCCGCCATCACGCGGCGCAGCAGCGCGGCGCTCTCCAGCGCGCGCAGGCGCTCCTCGCGCAGCACGGCGGTGAGCAGGTTGGCCTCGTGCAGCGCGAGGCCCAGCGCGTCGTCGGGGCGCGCGGCGCGGGCGCGGAAGGAGAAGTCGCCCTCGCGCAGCGCCGCCAGCACGTTGGCGAGCGTCTGCAGCGGCCGCACCCCCTGCAGGCGCGCCACCAGCGCGGCGACGATCCACACGAACGCCGCGATCCCCACGAGCCAGCCGCGCGCGAGCGGCGCGAGGCCCGCGCGCGGCGCCAGCCACGCGGTCGCCGCGACCGCCGGCGCCCCCGCCAGCAGCGCGAGCAGGAGGACGCGGCGGTCGTGGCGGAGCATCCGCATCCCCGTCTAGACGCGGCGCTCGGCGCTCGGCGCTCGCTCCGTCGCGGGGGCGCGCGCGGGCGGCCCCCGCGGCCGCGGGGCGCCGCCGCCCCCCCCGCGCCCCGCCCCGAGCGTCGAGGAGATCAGAGCCCATAGTCCGCCATGCGTCGATAGAGCGCGCTCCGACTGAGCCCCAGCGCGCGCGCCGCGTGGCTGACGTTCCCGCCCCAGCGCGCGAGCGCCTTCTGGATCAGCACCTTCTCCACCGCCTCCAGCGTCATGTCCTCGAGCGCGGCCTGGCCCTGCCCGTCCACGCGCAGCGCGAGGTCCACCGCGCGCACCGTGTCGCCCTGCGCCATCAGCACCGCGCGCTCCACCGCGTGGTCCAGCTCGCGCACGTTGCCGGGCCACGGGTGCGCCAGCAGCACCTGCAGCGCGTCGGGCGCGAAGCCGTGCAGCGGCTTGCGGTAGCGCGCCGCGTGGCGCGCCAGGAAGTGCGCGGCCAGCACCGGCACGTCCTCGCGGCGCGCGCGCAGCGGCGGCAGCTGGATCTCGACCGTGTTCAGGCGGTAGAGCAGGTCCTCGCGGAAGCGGCCGGCCGCGACCTCGCCGCGCACGTCGGCGTTGGTGGCCGACACCACGCGCACGTCCACGCGCCGCGAGCGCGACGAGCCCACGCGCTCCATCTCGCCCGTCTGCAGCACGCGCAGCAGCTTCGCCTGCTGCGGCATCGACATGTTGCCGATCTCGTCGAGGAAGAGCGTGCCGCCGTCGGCCAGCTCGAAGCGGCCCACGCGGTCCGTCTTGGCGTCGGTGAACGCGCCCTTCACGTGGCCAAAGAGCTCGCTCTCGAACACGCCCTCCGAGAGCCCGCCCATGTTCACCGTCACCAGCGCGCGCGACGCGCGGCGGCTGGCGGCGTGCAGCCAGTGCGCGACCAGCTCCTTGCCGCTCCCGTGCTCGCCCGTCACCAGCACGTTGGCGTCGCTCGGTCCCACGCGCTCCATGAGGCGCAGCACGGGCTGCATCGCCGCGCTCCCGGCGATCATCTCGACCTTCTTGGCCGCGTCGCGCCGCAGCGTGCGGTTCTCGCTCTCCAGCCGCTGCGTGCGGCGGAGCGCCTGGCCCAGCTCCACCTGCGTGCGCAGCGTCGCCACCAGGCGCGCGTCGTCCCACGGCTTCTCGACGTAGTCGCGCGCGCCGCGGCGCATCGCCTCCACGGCGCCCTCGACGCTCCCCCACGCGGTCATCACGACCACGGGCAGCGTGCCGTCGGCCGCCTGCAGCGCGGGCAGGAGGTCGAGCCCCTCGCGCCCGCTCGTCGTGTCGCGCGCGTAGTTGAGGTCCATCAGCAGCGCGTCGAAGTCGCGCGCCTGCACGGCCTGCAGGATCTGCGGCGGCGTGCGCGCGACCTCCACCTCGAAGCCCTCGTCGGCCAGCAGCAGGCGGAGGGCGTCGAGGATCGCGGGCTGGTCGTCGGCGACGAGGAGGCGCGGGCGGGTGGCGGCGTCGATCACGGAGGAAGCTTAGACCTGGGATGGCAGACCGAACAGGGCGCGTTGGTCGGAAAGGCGATGCGTCGGGATGGTGCGGGCGCCAGCTCCGTCTGGAGCGACCGTGCGCTGGCACCCTTGCGACCCGCGCCGAGCCGAGACGATGCTATGGGCATGGCCACTCCCGAGCCGATCTACCACACCGCCGATATGGTGCGCGCGCTCATCGACGAGGAGCGTGCCTGGCCGCGGTACGAGACGGTCTGGGGGGAGCTACACGTGACGCCGGCGCCTCGTCCGTGGCACCAGTTGGTGGCCCCGCGCCTGGCAGTCGCGCTCAGCGCCTATCTCGCAGACAACCGCCTGGGCGTGGCGCTCATGTCGCCAGCGGACATCTCGTGGGGCCGCGACGACGTGCTGGTGCAGCCCGACGTGTTCGTGCTGCCGATCGAACAGGCGCGGGCGGCCACCGTCGCGGACTCCTGGAGTCCCATCCGTCACCTCCTGCTCGCCGTCGAGGTGCTGAGCCCGAGCAGCGTGCGCGCGGACCGCTTCACCAAGCGCACGCTCTACCAGAAGATGGGCGTGCCGCTCTACTGGATCGTCGACGCGGACGCGCACACCGTCGAGGTATGGACGCCCGAGGCGCACTTCCCGAGCGTCGAGCGCGAGACGCTCACCTGGCATCCCGCGCGCGACGTCGCGCCGTTCGTCCACTCGCTGGCCGACCTGTTCCAACCGCTCTGACGCTCAGTCCGCGCGCAGCGCCACCGCCGGGTCCACTTGTGCCGCGCGGCGCGCCGGCAGCCAGCTCGCCACCACGGTCACCGCGGCCAGCAGCGCCCCGACCGCGAGCAGCGACACCGGGTCCAGCGGCTCGACGCCGAACAGCCGCCCGCGCAGCGCCCGCCCGATGCCCACCGCCGCCGCGCCGCCGAGCGCGCCGCCCACCAGCGCCGTCCGCGCGCCCTGCCGCAGCACCAGCCGGCGCACGTCCGCGCCGCGCGCGCCGAGCGCCATGCGGAGCCCGAACTCGCCGGTGCGCTGCGTGACGGCGTAGGCGATCACGCCGTACAGCCCCACCGCGGCCAGCAGCAGCGCCAGCGCGCCGAACGCTGTGAACGCGGTCGCCGCCAGCCGGTACGGCGCCAGCGCGTCGCGCATCATCCCGTCGGCCACCGGCGCGACGTTCGCGAAGCGGATGCGCGGCTCGGCGGCCACCAGCGCGGCACGCACCGCCTCCGCCGTGGCGCGCACCGCCGCCTCGTCACCCGGCGCGCGCACGAGCATCGCCGCGACCTCGTCGCTCGCCGGGCCGGCCGCGCCATAGAAGATCGGCGCGGGCGGCCGCGTCACGGACATGTAGCGCGCGTCGCGCGCCACGCCCACGATGCGCATGCACGTCGAGTCGGTCGCGTCGCGCGTCAGGCACTGGCCCACGGCGTCCGCGTTCGGGAAGACGCGCCGCGCGAACGTCTCGCTCACCACTACCTCGGCCGGCGCGCCGGTCGCGGTGGCGACGTGCGCGCGCCCGCGCACGAGCGGGATCCCCATCGTGCGGAAGTACGACGAGTCCACCGAGTTGGTGAAGAACAGCCCGCCCGGCACGTCCGAGACCTCGCCGATCGACGCGCGCCCCGGGACGTGCAGGCTGCTCATCACGGCGCCGCTGAACGGCGTCAGCATCACGAGCGAGCTCGCGGCGACGCCCGGCACGCCGCGCAGGCGCGCCTGCGTCCGCACCAGCGCGTCGCGCGCCTCGGCCGGCGCGATGCCGAACGCCTGCCAGTCCACCTGCACGGCGAGCGCGTGGCGCGCGTCGAAGCCGACGTCCACCGCGTCCACCTTGCGCAGGCTGCGCACGAACAGCCCGCCCGCGCCCAGCAGCGCCAGCGACGCGGCGAACTGCACCACCAGCAGCGCAGCCCGCAGCGGCGCGCGACGCCCCGTGCCGCGCACGCCCGTGCGCAGCAGCGCCCGCGCCCCGTCGCGCGTGCCGAGCAGCGCCGGCGCGAGCGCGAAGCCGAGCGTCGTCAGCACCGTGACGCCGAGCCCGAACCAGACCGCGCGCGCGTCGATCAGGTGGTCGACGGGCGGCATGTTCGGCACCAGGCGGTAGAGCCGCGCGCCGGCCGTCGCCAGCGCCAGCCCGAGCGCGCCGCCGACCAGCGCCAGCAGCGCGCCCTCGGCGAACAGCTGCCGCGCGACGCGCGCGCGCGCCGCGCCGATGGCCAGCCGCGTCGCGATCTCGTGCCGGCGCCGTTCGGCGCGCAGAAGGAGGAGGTTGGCGACGTTGGCGCAGACCACCAGCAGCACCGCGGCGGTCGCGCCCAGCAGCCACGCGGGCACCGGGCTCCGCATGCCCGTGCTCGAGAAGTGCGCGTTGAGCGGCAGCGCGCGCACCTCGCGCGTCGACTTCTCGAAGCCGAGCACCGGCGTCGGGCGCGAGGCGTCGAGCGCCTTCAGGACGCCGGTCGCCACGACGTCCGCGCGGCGCGGCTCCACGCCCGGCGCCATGCGCGCGACCGCCGTCAGCCACTTCATGTCGGGCGTCCCGAGGTGCCGGCGGTCGTAGCCGATGACGGTCCCGAGGCCGAGCGGGAAAAACACCGCCGTCGCCGACTCGATCTCGGTGCCGGTGAAGCCCGGCGCCGCCACACCGACGACCGTGAGCGGCCGGCCGTTGACGCGCAGCGTGCGTCCCACGACCGACCGGTCGCCGCCCAGCGCGCGCCGCCAGAACGCGTGCGACAGCACCGCGACCGGCGCCTCGGAGGTCGCGCCCGCCTCGCTGCCCGCGAGCAGGCGCCCGAGCGCCGGCCGCACGCCGAGCGTCGCGAAGTACTCGGGGCCGACGACGGCGACGTCCACCTTCTCGGCCACGTCGCCGACCTCGACGAACGACTTGCCGTGGGCGAACGCCGCGATCGAAGCGAACAGCTCGCGCCGCGCGCGCAGCGCGTCCACGTCGCCGACCGAGTAGCCCATGTTGAGGAAGATCTGCTGCCCCGGCGTCCGCGGCACCTCGACGCGCAGGCGCCGCAGCGTGCCCTCGTCGCGCACGCCGGCCGGCGGCCGATACAGCAGCGCGTCCACCGCGCCGAAGGTGGCGACGTTCACGCCGATGCCGAGCGCGAGGCACAGCACGACGAGCGCGGTGAAGCCGGGCGACCGCGCCAGCTGTCGGAGGGCGTACTGTAGGTCCGGGATCATCTTCCTACATCCGGTGTCGCGTGTGGGACGGTGCATCACCCACGGAGCTGCGGACTGCGGGCTGCGGGTCTTTCGATCCGCAGTCCGCAGCCCGCAGCTCACGGAGCGCGGAATTCTGACTCGTGCTCGAGCGTCATTCGGCGCGCAGCGCCTCCAGCGGGTCCACGCGCGCGGCGCGACGCGCGGGCACCCAGGCCGCCAGCAGCGCGACGCCGCCCAGCACCGCCACCACCACCAGATACGTCGCCGGGTCGGCCGCGCCGACGCCGTAGAGCTGCGAGGCGATGAGCTGCGTCACGCCCGCCGCCAGCGCGAGCCCGACGCCGAGGCCCGCGAGCGCGAGCCGCACGCCCTCGCCCACCACCAGCCGCTCGACGTCCGCGCCCGCGGCGCCGAGCGCCATGCGCACGCCCAGCTCGCGGGTGCGCTGTGCGACCGCGAAGGCGACGACGCCCGCCAGCCCCACCGCCGCGACGCACAGCGCGAGCACGCCGAACGCGGTCATCAGCGACGCCATCAGCCGCGCGGGGAACATCGCCAGCGTGCGCACCTCCTCCAGCGTGCGGACCTCGCCGGTGGGGAGGTTCGGATCGAGCGCGGCCAGCTCGCGGCGCACCGCGCCGAGCACCGCGTGCGGCGCCCCGGCGGCGACGCGCACCTCGAGCACCATCTGCGACGTCCACTCCTGCGCCATGGGGAAGTAGAGCATCGGCTCGGGCGCCTCGGTGAGGCCCTGCACGCGCGCGTCGCGCACCATGCCGACGACCGTCGCCTCGCCGGCGCCGTCGCCCTCCAGCCGGATGCGCTGCCCCACCGCGCGCTCGCCGGGCCACGCGCGGCGCGCGAACGCCTCGTTCACCACCACCGTGCGCGCCGCACCGGCGCGGTCCTCGTCGCCGATGGCGCGGCCGTCGGCCAGCCGCATGCCGAGCGTCGGCAGGAAGTCCGACGTCACGACGTCGTACTGCGTCCGCTGCGCCGCGTCGTTGCGGGTGGGGAGGCGCACCTCGGTCGCCATCCCGTTGCCGCTGAGCGGCACGATCGCGTGCATGGTGGCCGCCTTCACGCCGGGCAGCGCGCGCACGCGGTCCAGCAGCCCCTCGTACAGCGCGACGCCGCGCGCCCGGTCGTAGCCGCGCGTGCCCGCGTCCAGCGTCACCGCCAGCACGCCCGACGGCTCGTAGCCGACGTCGGCGCCGCGCAGCGCGCTCACCGTGCGCAGCAGCAGGCCGGCCGCCACCAGCAGCACCATCGAGACGGCCATCTGCCCAACCACCAGCGCGCCGCGCAGCCGCGAGCGCGAGCGGCCGGAGCCGGCGGCGCCGTCCTTGATGCTCGTCACCAGCGAGCCGCGCGTCACCCAGAGCGCGGGCACGAGGCCGAACAGCACGCCCGTGGCGAGCGACAGCAGCGCCGTGTAGCCGAGGATGCGGCCGTCCGGCGTGAGGTCGATCATCGCCGGGAGGCCCAGGCGCGGCAGCAGCGACGCGCCCACCGAGCCGATGGCCGCGGCCAGCACGCCGGCGACGAGCGCGAGCACGACGCTCTCGCCGAGCACCTCGCGCACCAGCCGCCAGCGGCCGGCGCCGAGGGCGACGCGCAACGAGACCTCGCGCCGGCGCGTCGCGGCGCGCGCGAGCTGCAGGTTGGCGACGTTGGCGGCGGTCACCGCGAGCACCAGCAGCGCGAGCACGCTCAGCGCGCCGAAGACGACCATCACCGGCGTGTGCTCCGAGGGGTCCGCGGCCAGCAGCGTGCCGCCCGCCGCGAGGCGCAGGCTCCAGCCGCGGTGCGTGTCCGGATACGCGTCCGCCCAGCCCTTCGACAGCCGCGCCACCGCCGCGTTCGCGGCGGCGCGGTCGACGCCCGCGGGGAGCCGCGCGAGGCCGTGCAGCCACCGCGACCCGCGCTCGAAGCCGCGCGGCCCGATGACGCCGAGCGCCTGCGCCTGCGACAGCGGGACCCACAGCTCGGGCACGTTCTCGATCTCGGTGCCGCGGAAGCTCGGCGGCGCGACGCCGACGACCGTGTACGCGCGCCCGTTGAGCGACACCGGGCGGCCGACGACCGACGAGTCGCCGCCCAGCCGGTCGCGCCAGAGCGCGTGCGAGAGGACGACGATGGGCGACGCGCCCGGCGCGCCGACGTCCGAGGCGCCGATCGCGCGGCCGATGTCCGCGCGGATACCGAGCATGCCGAAGTACTCGCCCGTCACCAGCGCCGCCTGCACCGTGCGCGCGGCCTCGCCCTCGCCCATCGCGACCTTCGCGTTGCTGAAGGCCGCCACGCCCGCGAACGTGCCGCGCTGCGAGGCCAGCTCGCGCACGTCGGGGTAGCCGAGCGCGCCGCTGTTGATCGTGCGGCCGTCCTGCCGCCACGTGCTGAACACGCGCACGACCCGCTCCGGCTCGGCCACCGCGAGCGGGCGCAGGAACACCGCGCTCACCAGCGAGAAGATCGTCGTGTTGGCGCCGATCCCCAGCGCGAGCGTCAGCGCGGCGGCGGCGGTGAAGCCGGGCGCGCGCGCCAGACGCCGCGCGGCCAGTCGCAGGTCGTGGAGCATGGTCAGTCCTCGCCTTCGGTCATCCAGCCGTCCTTCAGCGTCACGATGCGCTTGCCGGCGCGCGCGTTCTCCTCGCTGTGCGTCACCTGCACGATCGTCGTGCCCTGCTTGTTGAGCTCCTGGAAGAGCCCCATGATCTCGCGCGCCTGGGCCGAGTGCAGGTTGCCCGTCGGCTCGTCGGCGAGGAGGAGCGCGGGGCGCGCGATGACGGCGCGCGCGACGCCCACCAGCTGCTGCTGGCCGCCCGAGAGCTGGCGCGGGAAGAGGTCCTTCTTGCCGACCATGCCGAAGCGGTCGAGCGTGTCGGCGACCATCGCCTGCCGCTCCGACTTGCGCACGCCGCGGTACTCGAGCGGCACGTCGAGGTTCTCGGCCACCGTCAGGTCGTCGAGCAGGTGGTACTGCTGGAAGACGAAGCCGACGTGCTGGCGGCCGAACGCGGTGCGCTGCTTGGGCGACAGCGCGTGCATCGGCTGGCCCGCGAACCACATCTCGCCGCGCCAGTCGTGGTCGAGCAGGCCCATGATCGCGAGCAGCGTCGACTTGCCCGCGCCCGAGGGGCCCATGATGGTGACGAAGTCGCCGGCGCGCACCTCCATCGCGATGCGGCGCAGCACGTAGTGCGTCGCGCCGCCGACGGGATACGACTTCTCGACGTCGCGCAGCGTGAGCAGCGGCGTGCCGGGCGCGAGGTCGAGCGCCGGAGGCGCGGCGGGAGACGAAGCGAAGAACGACATGGGATGTCGGGAGCGGTCGGAGGTCGGACGGCGGCGGGAAGCTCGATCAGAGCCCGGGGTGGCGGCGCGCGCGCGCGCGCCGCATCCGTACGATGGCACGGCGCACGGGTGCCAGCAGCGGGGCCCAGACGCCATCGGCGAGCGCGTCGCACAGCGCGGCGGCGTCGGGCCAGCGGCCGGCGGGGTCCTTCGCCAGGCAGCGCTGCAGCGCGGACACGAGCGCGCGCGGCGCCCGCGGCGCGAGCGCGGCCAGCGACGGCGTGTCGCCCATCAGGTGCGCCACCGCCACCGCGCGCGCCGACGGCCCCGCGAACGGCGGGCGCCCCACGAGCATCGCGAAGCCGAGCGCGCCCAGCGCGTACAGGTCGGTGCGGCCGTCGATGGCGTGCTCGCCGGCGAACTGCTCGGGCGCCATCCAGAGCGGCGTGCCGACGTCGGCGGCGTTGCGGCGCGGGTCGTCGTGCGACGGGCGCGCGGCGACGCCGAAGTCCGTGAGCAGCACGCGGCCGTCGCGCGACAGCAGCACGTTCTCGGGCTTCAGGTCGCGGTGCACCACGCCCTCGGCGTGCGCGTGCGTGAGGGCGTCGAGCAGCGCGAGCAGCACGCGCCGCACCTCGTCCGCCGGCAGCGTCCCCGCGCGCGCCAGCCGGTCGGCCAGCGACTCGCCCGGGACGTACGCCATCGCGAACCACGGCACCGCGCGGCCGCGCACCACCACCTCGCCCGACGCGTGCACCGCGACGATGCCCGGGTGGTCGAGCTGCGCCTGGATGCGCGCCTCGCGGCGGAAGCGCTCGCGGGCGCGCGGGCAGGCGGCCAGCAGCGGGTGCTGCAGCTTGAGCGCGACCACCCGGTGCAGCGCGACGTCGCGCGCCAGCACCACCACGCCCATGCCGCCGCGCCCGAGCTCGCGCACGAGCTGGAAGCGGTCGCCGAGCGCCGCCGGCGCGAACACGTCGTCGAGGAAGCGGGCGTCGGGGCTCGTGTCGCCCGCGGGACGCGTCCCGCGGCCGGTGCGCCGGAGGGGCGCGTCGGCCGGGACGACGGAGAGCGAGGCGACGGGAAGCGCGGACATGCCCCTGCCCAGGGCCAGTTCCGTACCCGTCACGGGCGGACGCAAACCGTTGCGCGGCAACGGCTTGCCGGGACCGACCCGGGGCGCGGTGTCCGGACGCGCGACACGGGTGTCCGGAAACGAACACCGCCCGCCGGTGGTCCGGCGGGCGGTGCGCGTCCTCCAGGGGCGACGCGGGCTCACTCGGCGCGCAGCGCCTCGATCGGGTCCACGCGCGCGGCCCGGCGCGCGGGGAGCCAGGAGGCCGCCAGCGCGGCGGCGCCGAGCAGCGCGGTCACGCCGCCGAAGACCGCGGGATCGCTGGGGCTCACGCCCTGGAGCGCCGACCCGAGCGCGCGCGTCATCCCGAGCGCCAGCACGAGGCCGACGCCGAGCCCGATGCCGGCCAGCCGCGCGCCGTCGCGCAGCATCAGCCCCGCCACGTCGCGCGGCCGCGCGCCGAGCGCCACGCGCACGCCCAGCTCGCGCACGCGCTGCGCGACGGCGTAGGCGATCACGCCGTACACGCCGACGACCGCCAGCAGCACCGCCGCGCCCGCGAACGCGCCGAACAGCACGCCGTACAGGCGCTGCAGCCAGAGCGACTGGTGCACCATCGCCGTCATCGTGTCGAGGTTGACGAAGGGGAGCCCCGCATCGAGCGCGCCGACCTCGCGGCGCAGCGCCGGCGCGAGCGCGCCCGCGTCGCCGCTCGTGTGCACGACGAGCGTCATCTCGCGGCGCGCCTGCGCGCCGAACGGGAGGTACAGCTGCTCCTCCGCGGCGCGGCCGAGGCGGCGCTGCCGCACGTCGCGCGTCACGCCGACGACCGTCATCCACGGCGCGTCGTCGCCACCGCCGCCGATCGACACGCGGCGGCCGATCGGGTCCTGCCCGGGCCACCACCGCTTCGCCATCGTCTCGTTGACGACCACCACGCGCGCCACGCTGTCGGCCGCTTCGGCGGCGGTGAAGTCGCGGCCAGCCAGCAGCGGCAGCCCCATGGTCCCGAAGTAGCCCGGCAGCACCGCGCGCGTCTCGGCGTTCGGCGTCTGGCCCTCGGGCACGTCGTGCCCGTCGACGACGAAGCTCGACGAGCTGTTCGAGCCGCTGAGCGGCGCCGAGCTGGTGGCCGACGCGGCCTGCACGCCGGGCAGCGCGGCGAGGCGCTCGACCGCGCGCGTCAGCAGCGCGAGGCGCGCGGACGTCGCATCGTAGCGCTCCCCGCCCATGCGCAGCCGCGCGGCGAGCACGCCCTCGGGCCGGAAGCCCGGGTCGACCGTCTGCAGCCGCAGCATGCTCTTCACCATCAGCCCCGCGCCCGCGAGCAGCACGAGCGACAGCGCGAGCTCCGCGACCACGAGGCCGTCGCGCAGGCGGCGCGCGCCCGCGCCGGCGCTGCTCCCGCGGCCCGCCGCGCGCAGCGTGGGCGCGACGGCGCGGCGCGTGGCGCGCAGCGCGGGCACGAGCCCGAACAGCAGCCCGGTCACGGTGGACATCGCGAGCGCGTAGGTCATCACGCGCCAGTCGACGTCGAAGACGAGCCACGCGGGATAGGCGACGGGCACCGCGCCGCGCATCGCGCGCACGCCGCCCTCCGCGATCAGCACGCCGAGCGCGCCGCCCAGCAGCGCGACGATGACGCTCTCCAGCAGCACGAGCCGCAGCACGCGCACGCGCCCGGCGCCGAGCGCGGCGCGCACGGCCAGCTCGCGCGCGCGGCCGGTGGTGCGGGCGAGCAGCAGGTTGGCGACGTTGGCCGCGGCGATCAGCAGCACGAAGCCCACGGCGCCGAGCATGACCGCGAAGACGGTCGCGACGTCGCCGGGCACGAGGTGCTCGCGCAGCGGCACCGCGTCGATGCCCCAGCCGCGGTCGGTGTCCGGGAACTCGGTCGCGAGCCGCGCGCCGATGGCCTGCAGCTCGGCGCGCGCGGCGTCCACCGTGACGCCGGGCTTCAGCCGCGCGACGGCGTCGTACGAGTGCCAGCCGCGCTGCGACGGGTCGCGGTCGTGCGCCAGCGGGATGAAGAGCCGCTCGCGGTCGCCCGACAGGCCGGCCGCGTCGGGGACGACGCCGACGACGGTGTGCGGCGCGCCGTCGAGCGCGATCGCGCGGCCGACGACGGACGGATCGGCGCCGAAGCGCTCGCGCCAGAGCTGCTCGCCGAGCACGACGACGCGCGCGCCGCCGCCCTCGCTCTCCTCGGCCCGGAACGCGCGGCCGACGAGCGGGCGGACCTGCAGCACCTCGAAGTAGCGGCCGGAGACGGTGGCCGCGGGCAGCGCCTCGGGGCGGTCGACCCCGGTCAGGTTCACGAGCCGCGTGTCGGTCGCCGCGACGGCGGCCAGCGTGCGGCTGCGCTCCGCGACGTCGAGCACGGCGGGCAGCGAGATGTCGCTGCGGCTCTGGCCCTGCGCGGGGTTCTCGTGCGTGATGGCGAGCAGGCGCTCGCTGTCGCCGTAGGGCAGCGGGCGGAAGACGAGCGCGTTGACGAGCGAGTAGACGGTCGTGTTGGCGCCGAGCCCGAGTCCCAGGCAGAGCACCGCGGCGAGGACGAATCCGGGCGCCCGTCGGAGCGCGCGGAGGGCGAAGCGGAGATCGGCGAGCATTGCAGCGCTCCAGTGGTGAGGGCGCGGGGGGAGGGTCGTGCGCGCGCGTCCGTACGCTGGGTGGCATTGCGGGTTTCATCGCGCCGGCGGGGCGGCGGGCACGGGCTCCGGCTCCCACTGATCGCGGCCGCTGCGGAGCCCCCGACGGCGCTGCGCGCGTCGGGTCTCCTTGCTGCG
>CBHYLO010000056.1:0-13470 GCA_966128675.1 uncultured bacterium
GGGGGGGGGGGGGGGGGGGGGGGGCGGCGTCTGGGCGGCGGGGCGCCGGGGGCGCCCGCCCCCCCCCGCCCCCCCCCCCCCCCCCCCCGCCGGTCACGCGCGCGCCGGCGCTGCGCGCAGCAGGCAGCTCCGCACCACGTCCGTGACGCGGTCCTGCTCCGCCTCGGTCAGGCTCGACGAGGAGGGCAGGCAGATCCCGCGCGCGTAGAGGTCCTCGGCCACGGCGCCGCCGACCCGCGGCGCGTCCACGAACATCGGCTGCGTGTGCATCGGCCGCCACATCGGCCGCGCCTCGATGTTCACCTGCTCCAGCGCCTGGATGACGTCGAGCGGCGTGCGGCCGTGCGCCTCGCGGTCCAGGTACGCCACGGTGAGCCAGCGCGAGTTGGTGCCCCACGACGCCTCGCCCTGCAGCGTGATGCCCGGCACGTCCGCGAACGCCTCGGCGTAGCGCTCGGCCACGCGGCGGCGCTGGCGCACGCGCTCGTCGAGGACGCGCATCTGCCCGCGCCCGATGCCCGCGAGCACGTTGCTCATGCGGTAGTTGTGCCCGAGCTCCGCGTGCACGTACTCCACCGCGGGCTCGCGCGACTGCGTGGACCACTTGCGCATCGTCGCGATCGCGGCCGGATCCTTCGCGATCACCATCCCGCCGCCCGTGGTGGTGATGATCTTGTTGCCGTTGAAGCTGAGGATCGAGTACGGCGCCGTGGTCGCCGTCTCGCGCCCCCTGTAGGTCGCGCCCAGCGACTCGGCCGCGTCCTCCACCAGCACCACGCCGTGCTCGTCGCACGCGGCGGCGATGGCGTCGATGTCCGCGTGCTGCCCGCACAGGTGGACGGCGATGAGCGCCTTCGGCAGCTCGCCGCGCGCGGCCGCGTCGCGCAGGTACTCGCGCACGAGCGCCGGGTCGAGGTTCGCGGACTCCGTCTCGGCGTCGAGGAAGACCGGCGTCGCGCCCTGGTACAGGATGGGGAACGCCGAGCCGGCGAAGGTCAGCGTCGAGCAGGCCACGCGGTCGCCGCGCGTCACGCCGATGTGGCGCAGCACGAGGTGCAGCGCGGCGGTGCCGCTCGAGACCGCGAGCGCGTGCACGCCGTGGCCCAGCCGCGCCGCCATCTCCTGCTCGAAGGCGTCCAGGTGCGGGCCGACCGACGAGAGCCAGTTCGTCTCGAAGGCCTCCCGGATGAAGTCGAGCTCCTGGCCGCCCATGTGGGGGACCGAGAGATAGATCCGCTTGTTCGTCACGGAGATGCGGGGCACGTGTGATCGCGAGGACCGGTCGGCGGCGGCGCCGCGCGCGTCGCGCCGGGCGTCACTCGCGGCCGGCGAGCACCGAATCATATGCGGCCAGGATACGGCGCGTCAGCGCGTCCTGGTCGAAGCGGGCGCGCACGTCCGCGCGGGCGGCGGCGGCCCGCGCCGCGGTCCCGGCCGGATCGTCCAGCGCGTCCCGCAGCGCGGCCGCCCACGCGGCCGCGTCGCCGACGGGCACCAGCCGCGCGGTCTCGCCGTCGCGCACGACCTCGCGGCAGCCCGGGATGTCGGACGCGACGATCGGCAGCCCCATCGCCGCCGCCTCCATCACCACGCGCGGCACGCCCTCACGGTGGCTCGGGTGCGCCAGCAGGTCGGCGGCGACGTAGAAGCGCGCGACGTCGTGCCGCAGCGGCAGGCGGTGCACCCGGCCGCGCAGCGGCGGCTCCGCGTGCAGCGCGTCGGGCAGCACGCCGGCCTCGCCGTCCATCGCCGGCGCGATCCACACGAAGTGCACGTCCGGGTGCGTCGCGAGCACGCGCCCGGCCGCCTCCGCGAGCTCGCGGTAGCCCTTGTCGGCCACGTAGCGGCCGACGGTCAGCACGAGCGGCGCGTCCGCGGGGATTCCGAGCTCCGCGCGCACCGCCTCGCGCGTGCCGGCCGGCAGCGCCGCCGCGTCGAAGGCGCCGAGGTCGATGCCGCTGCCCGTGAGCGTCGCGCGGTCGGGCGCGCAGAGCCCCGTCTCCACCACGTGCGCGAGGTCGGCGCGGCTCAGGAAGAGCGAGTGGTGCGCGGCGGTGAAGGTGACCCGGTCGGTGGCGCGCAGCAGCCGGCGCAGCGACGGCGACATCCCCGGCGTGTAGAGCAGCCCGCGGCAGCTGTGGATGCGGTGCCTCACGCCCGCGAGCCGCGCCGCGAGCTGGCCGAGCAGGCCGCCCTTGGGCGTGTACGAGTGCACGAGGTCCACGCGCGCGGCCCGCAGCGCGCGCGTCAGCCGCGCCAGCGAGACGACGTCGGTGCCGGGCGCGATCTTCCGCGCGATGGGGATCTCGAGCACCGTGAAGCCCTCGGCGCGCACGTCGTCGAGCGCCGCGCCGGGCGAGCAGATCACGACCGAGTCGACGCGGTCGCGCATGCGCCGCAGGTCGTGGATCAGGATGTGGCGCACGAAGTCGGCGGCGGGCACCACGTGCGCCACGCGCAGGCGTCGCGCGCTCACGTCAGCGCGGGCTCGCGCATGGCGGGGCCGGCGACGCGCCGGCGCGCACGCCCCGGTGCCAGCCGCCGCAGCGCCTCCGCGAGGGGCGGCACGCCGAGCACCAGCAGCAGCCAGTTCGTCACCAGGTGGTGCCGGATGGCGGTGCCGTAGTTCACCGTCCCGAGCGCCCAGACGAAGGTCATGGCGCCGAACAGCACCAGGCAGAGGAGCAGCGGCGCGCGCCGCTCCGGCCCCGCGCGCGCCACGTGGACGATCGCGCCGATCGCCAGCAGCAGCCGCGCGAACGCCTCGCCGGCGCCGTACACGTCCACCGCGGCGCGCACCTGCCAGGGGAACGGCGCGAACAGGTAGTTGACGTAGACCAGCGGCAGCGACACGGCGAGGCGCGCCGGGCTCGAAACGTCGAGCGTCACGCCGTAGTCGGCGCGCGCGCGGTTGTTGATGCCGCCGCTGCGGTACTTGGCGGCGTACTCCAGCGCGCGGTCCTGGCCCAGCGCGTTGATGACCTCCGTGCCGCCCGCCGTGCCCGACATCCCGACGCGGAGGCCCACGCGCGCGAGCCCGCCCACCATCGCCAGCGCGACCACGGCCAGCGCGAGCCGCTTCAGCCGTCGGCTGGCGACGCTGCCGCGCGGCGGGCGCGCGACGCCCGGCGACGGCCAGAACACCGCGAGCAGCGGGATGATCGGCACCATCAGCAGCAGCCCCTTGTGCCAGAGGCCGAGCGCGAGCGTCGCGCCGACCGTGGCGAGGAGCGCGCCGGGCGTGTGCATGCGCAGGTAGCGCACGGCCCAGTAGGTGGCGACGAGGAAGAACAGGATCTGGAACCCCTCGCGCAGCGTGACCGACGTGAGGAACAGCATCGTCGGCAGCAGCCCGAACCCCGCCAGGATCCAGCGGCGCCAGCGGCCGACGCCCAGCTCGTCCGCGAGCGCGCTCAGCGTGCCCGCCGCGAGCGCGAACGCGAGGATGGACGTCTGCGCGCCCAGCAGCCGCGACGGCCCGAACGCGCGATACAGCACGCCGAGCACCTGCGTGTACATGTGGCCGTCGAAGCCGAGCGTGAGCCGGCCGTCGATGAGCCACGCCGCGCCCTCGCGATGGAAGGTCAGCGCGTCCAGCTCCCCGCCGGGCAGCAGCCGCGCGAAGGCGTGCACCACCGCCGCGACCTGGTGCAGCAGCAGGCTCGCCCAGACGACGAGCATCGCCCCGCGGTCGCGCCGCAGCGACGGGAAGGCGAAGGGCACGAGGAAGGTCGCCGCGCCGATGACCAGCGCCCACGCGTCGCCCATACCGACGATCTGTGTCGGCGTGTAGTTGCTGAGCGGATCCTGCATGGGCGGCGTGGGGCCCGACGCGCGGTCAGGCGGCGTGCGCCGCGGTGCGCCGGCCCCGCGCGCTCATGAAGTCGCGCGCGAAGACGGCGAAGGCGACGAACGCGAAGGCGCAGACGCCGATGACCAGCGCGAACGCGACCGTCCCGCGCGACTCGGGGCTGGTGGGCAGGGCGGGGCTGTCGATCACCGTGATGACGGGCGTCGCGCGCGCCTCGTCCAGCCGCGCCTGCTCGTAGGCCTGCGCGAGCGAGGTGTAGACCTGCTGGCGGAAGCCGACGTCGCGCTCCAGGCGGTCCTGCTGCGCCTGCAGCTCCGGCGACCCGAAGACGCTGCGGTTGGCGCGCTGGAAGGCGGTCAGCCGTCCCTCCGCCACGCCCAGCTCCGCGCGCAGCTCGGCCAGGCGCTCCTCGGTGAACTCGCGGTCGGCGGTCGCCCGCGCCTGCCTGCGCGCGAGGTTCACCGCGTTGATCTCGCGCAGGGTGCGGTCGGCGACGCCGCGGGCGAGCTCCGGCGTGGCAGCGCTGACGCGCAGCCGCACCAGCCCGGTCTCGCGGTCGGCGGCGATGGTGGACATGCGCGCCACGCGCTCGATCGTCCGGTCCAGGCGCACGGGCGCCGCCACCGGCGCGATGCCCAGGTGGTCGGCCAGCGGCCGCTCGGGCCCGTCCGGCGCCGCCCGATACGAGGCCCCCGCGACGCGCTCCAGCACCGCGCGCGAGCGCGCCAGCTCCGCGAAGAACTGCGGCGACTGGCCGGCGTCGCCGGACGGGACCGACACGCCGAACTGCGCCGCCAGGCCGCTGATGGCCGAGCGCGAGCCGCCGCCGGACTGCGGCAGGAAGGAGGCGCCGGAGGCGTAGGTGCGCGGGCGCGTGTAGCGGTAGCCGCCGGCCAGCGCCGCGCAGGCCACCGGGACGAGCACGAGCACCAGCCAGTGGCGCCGCAGCACGCGCAGCAGGTCGAACGCGCCGGCGTCGTCGTCCGGCCCTCCCGGCGCCGCGACGGACGGCGCCTCCGCGGACGGCGCGCCGCGGCTGGCGCGCGCGGAGGAGGGAAGCGAGGGAGCGCTCGTCTCGACGAGTGGGGACGACATCGACGCCGGTCGGGGGAAGGCGCGGTGCGGCACCGCGCAGGGGGCGCGGGAAGTATATCGGCCGCCGGTGCGCCGACGCGAGGCGCCATGCCCGTTGCCGCGCTCCGCGCCGTGCCCTGCCATCGGTCGTCCGGCGGGCCTATCTTGCGCAGGCGTTTGCGGCCGTGTCGCACCGTCGCCGCGCGCGACGGGCCGGCACGCCGCCGACGCCCGTCGCCGCCCGACCCCGTGCCGATCCGTCCGCGTCCCACGCCCTGATGTCGCTCCCGTCCGCCGCGCACCCGCTCCCGCGGTCCGCCGACCTGGCGCCCGCTGCCGGGCGCGACGCGACGCGGGTGCGCGTGCTCCACGTGATCACGGGGCTGCAGCTGGGCGGCGCGGAGATGATGCTCTGGAAGCTGGTCACGGGCTCCGACCGCGGGCGCTTCGCGCACGAGGTGGCGTCGATGACCGGCGGGGGCGCGATGGCCGACCGGATCGCGGCCGCGGGCATCCCGGTCCACCTCCTCGGGCACTCGCGCCGGGCGGACCTGCGCCTGGTGCGCGGGCTCCGCGCGCAGGTGCGGCGCTCGCGGCCGCACCTGCTGCAGGGCTGGATGTACCATGGCAACGCGCTCGCGAGCGTCGTGGGGCTGCTCACCGGCGTCCCGACGCTCTGGAACCTGCGCACGGCGGGTGTCGGGCCGCACGCGGTGGCGGACCTCTCGCGCTTCATCTCGCGCCAGCCGACCGACGTGATCACGAACTCGGAGCGGGCGATCGCGTACCACGAGGGCCGCGGCTACCGGCCGCGCCACTGGCAGGTGATCCCCAACGGCTTCGACCTCGACGAGTTCCGGCCGGACGCCGACGCGCGCGCGCGGGTCCGCGCGTCGCTCGGCATCCGCGACGACGCGCCGCTCGTCGGCACGGTGGCCCGCTTCGACCCCATGAAGGACTATCCGAACTTCCTGCAGGCCGCCGCGCACGCGCGCCGGCAGCACCCCACCGCGCGCTTCGCCCTCGTCGGGCCCGGGGTGGACGCCTCGAACGCCGAGCTCGCCGCCGAGGTGCGCCGCGCGGGGCTGGACGACGCCGTGCACCTGCTGGGCGCGCGGCGCGACGTCGCCGCGGTCATGAGCGCGATGGACGTCTACGTGCAGGCGTCGCTCTACGAGGGCTTCCCGAACACCGTCGGCGAGGCGATGGCGTGCGGCCTTCCGTGCGCGGTGACCGACGCCGGCGACTCGGGCGCCGTGGTGGGCGACGCGGGGCGCGTGGTCCCGGTGCGCGATCCGGCGGCGCTGGGCGACGCGATCGGTGAGCTGCTCGCGCTGCCGCCGGCCGAGCGGGCGGCGCTGGGGCGGCGCGCGCGCGCGCGGGCCGAGCGGGAGTTCGCGCTCGACGCGGTGGTGGCGCGCTACGAGGCGTTGTACGAGGCGCGCGCCGGCGCGCCGCTGGTCGGAGGGGCGCGCTGATGTGCGGCATCGCGGGCGTGCTGGCGCTGCGCGGCGAGAACGCGACGGGTGACGTCGTGCGCGCGATGGCCGACGCGGTGGACCACCGCGGGCCCGACGACTTCGGCACCTGGTGCGACCCGGAGTCGGGCGTCGCACTCGGCCACCGGCGGCTGTCGATCCTCGACCTGAGCGTCGAGGGGCACCAGCCCAAGGCGTCGGCGTCCGGCCGCTGGATGGTCGCGTTCAACGGCGAGATCTACAACTTCCGCGCGCTGCGCGCGGAGCTGGAGGCGCGCGGCGCGCGCTTCGCCGGGCACTCGGACACCGAGGTACTGCTCGCGGGCTTCGACGCGTGGGGGCTGCCCGACACCATCCGCCGCGCGGCGGGGATGTTCGCGCTCGCCGCGTGGGACCGCGAGACGCGGCGACTGCACCTCGTCCGCGACCGCCTGGGCGAGAAGCCGCTGTACTACGGCGAGATGGGCGGCGCGCTGCTGTTCGGCTCCGAGCTCAAGGCGCTGCGGCGTCATCCCGCGTGGCAGGGCGAGGTCGACCGCGACGCGCTGACGGCGTTCCTGCGCACCGGCTACGTGCCGGGGCCGTTCTCGATCTACAGCGGCATCCGGAAGGTCGAGCCGGGGACGATCGTCACGCTGCGCCGCGAGGACGGGCGCATCGTCGAGGAGCGCGCGCCCTACTGGACCGTCGGCGAGGCGTTCCGCCGCGGCGCGACCGACCCGGTCGACGGCGACGGCGCCGCGGTGCTGGACGGGCTGGAGGGCGTGCTGCGGCAGGCCGTGCGCGACGAGATGGTCGCCGACGTGCCGCTCGGCGCCTTCCTGTCGGGCGGCATCGACTCGAGCACGATCGTGGCGCTCATGCAGGCCCAGAGCAGCCGGCCGGTGCGCACCTTCACGATCGGGTTCCACGAGCGCGCGTTCGACGAGGCCGTGTACGCGCGCGACGTCGCGCGGCACCTGGGCACCGACCACACGGAGCTCTACGTCACCCCCGACGACCTGCTGAGCGTCGTGCCCACGCTCCCGGCGCTGTACGACGAGCCGTTCGCGGACTCGTCGCAGGTGCCGACGTTCCTCGTGTCGCGGCTGGCGCGCCAGCACGTGACGGTTGCGCTCTCGGGCGACGGCGGCGACGAGCTGTTCGCGGGCTACAACCGCTACTTCTGGGGGCGCCGCGTGTGGGGCGCGGCGCGGCTGGTGCCGCACGGCCTGCGGCGCGCGGCGGCGAACGGCGTGCGCGCGGGGGGGCCCGGGCGCGGGGGCCGCGGGGGCGGCGCGGAGGGCAAGCAGCTGGCGCGCCCGCGCCGCGACCGGGGGCCCCGCCCCGGGGCCCCGCGGCACAAGATGGCGGGCATCCTGCACGCCCGCAGCGGCGACGAGATGTACCACGGCCTCGCGAGCATCTGGCACGAGCCCGAGGACGCGGTGCTGGGCGGGCGCGAGCCCGACGCGCGGCTCGCGCGCATGACCGGCGCCGACGTGCCGCCGGACTTCGTGTCGCGCATGATGTACACCGACCTGCTCACGTACCTGCCCGACGACATCCTCGTGAAGGTCGATCGCGCGGCGATGGCGGTGAGCCTCGAGACGCGCGCGCCCTTCCTCGACCACCGCGTCGTCGAGTACGCGCTGCGCGTCCCGCTGCACCACAAGATCCGCGGCAACGCCGGCAAGCAGATCGTGAAGGACCTGCTGTACCGCTACGTGCCGCGCGCGCTCGTCGACCGGCCGAAGATGGGCTTCGGCATCCCGCTCGATCAGTGGCTGCGCGGCCCGCTGCGCACGTGGGCGGAGGACATGCTCGCGCCCGACCGCCTGCGCGCCGACGGCTTCTTCGACGTCGGGGTGGTGCAGCGCCGCCTGCGCGAGCACCTGTCGGGCGCGCGGAACTGGCAGCACGCGCTGTGGTGCGTGCTCATGTTCCAGGCCTGGCTGGCCGCCGAGCGCGAGGGCGCCCGGTGAGCCGTCCCCGGCGGGTCGCGATCGTCCACGAGTGGCTGGTGACGTACGCGGGCTCGGAGCGCGTGCTGGAGCAGATGCTCGCGGTCTATCCGGACGCGGACCTGTTCGCGGTGTGCGAGTTCCTCCCGCCCGACGAGCGCCGCTTCCTGGGCGGGCGGCCGGTGCGGACGACGTTCGTGCAGCGGCTGCCGCTGGCGCGGTCGAAGTACCGCGGCTGGCTGCCCGTGATGCCGTTCGCCATCGAGCAGCTGGACGTGTCGGCGTACGACCTGGTGATTTCGAGCAGCCACGCGGTCGCGAAGGGCGTGCTGACGGGCCCCGACCAGCTGCACGTCTGCATGTGCTACTCGCCCATCCGCTACGCGTGGGACCTGCAGCACCAGTACCTGCGGCAGGCGGGCATCGGCTGGGGGCCGCGCGGGCTCGCCGCGCGCTGGCTCCTCCACAAGCTGCGCGACTGGGACGCGCGCTCGGCCAACGGGGTCGACGAGTTCGCGGCGATCTCCGAGTTCGTCGGCCGGCGCATCGACAAGACCTACCGGCGCGACTCGACGGTGGTCTACCCGCCCGTGGACGTCGACCGCTTCACGCCCGCGGGCGCGCGCGAGGACTACTACGTCACCGCGTCGCGCTTCGTCCCGTACAAGTGCGTCGACCTGATCGTCGAGGCGTTCCGCGAGATGCCGGACCGCCGCCTCGTGGTCATCGGCGACGGGCCGCAGATGCCGCTGGTGCGCGCGCGCGCGACCGCGAACGTGACGCTGCTCGGCCACCAGCCGTTCCCGGAGCTGCTGCGGTGGCTGCGCGGGGCGCGCGCCTACCTGTTCGCGGCGATCGAGGACTTCGGCATCGCGCCGCTGGAGGCGCAGGCGGTGGGGACGCCGGTGATCGCGTACGCGGGCGGCGCGCTCCCCGAGACGATCCCCGGGCTGGACGCGGAGCGGCCGTGCGGCGTGCTCTACGACGCGCAGACGCCGGCCGGGATCCGCGACGCGGTGCGGCGCTTCGAGCGCGACGGCGACCGCATCACGACCGACGCCTGCCGCGAGAACGCCGAGCGCTTCGCGCCGGACCGCTTCCGGGCGGCGTTCGCGGCGTGGGTCGAGGGCGCGTGGAGCGCCTTCGAGGCGCGGCGGGCGCGCGGGCTGCCGCCGGCCGCCGAGGCGGACGTCGGCACGCTGGTCGCCGGACGCTGACGCGTCCGGCGGGGCGTCAGTAGGCGCCGCGGCGCTGCAGGACGACGCCGACCGTGCGCAGCATGATCGCCAGGTCTCCGCGGAGCGTCCAGCTGCGCGCATAGTCGAGCTCGATGCGCGCGCGCATCGGGTAGCCGATGCGGCTGCGCCCCTGCACGGCCCAGGCGCCGGTGAGCCCCGGCTTCACGGCCAGCAGCACGTCGCGCGACGCGCCGTAGTGGCCCAGCTCCGCCTCGACGATCGGCCGCGGGCCGACGAGCGACATGTCGCCGCGCAGCACGTTCCAGAACTGCGGCAGCTCGTCCAGGCTCGTGATGCGGAGGAAGCGGCCGAGCGCGGTCACGCGCGGGTCGTGGCGCGCGGGCAGCTTGAAGTGGTTGGCCTCGTACGACGCGCGGAGGTCGTCGTCGGCGGCCAGGCGCGTCTCCGCGTCCGCGCACATCGTGCGCAGCTTGTAGCAGGTGAAGCGGCGGCCGCGCTGGCCGATGCGCTTCTGCCCGAACAGCACGGGCCCCGGCGAGGCGAGCTTGACGGCGATCGCCAGCACGACGAGCAGGGGCGCGGCCAGCAGCAGCCCGACCACCGCGCCCGCGACGTCGAGCGCCCGCTTCACGGCCAGGCGCCACGCGGCGACCGGGGCCGGGACGTCGACCGCCGGGGTGAGCGCCAGCGCGGCGCGCGCGGCCGCCCGGCGCTGCTTGCGTCCCGTGAGCGCGCGCGGCGGCTCGCTGACGACGAGCGTCGGCGTGGCCCCGGTGGCGCGCGCGCGCGCGGCGCCTCGCGTCACGACCCGAGTGGCCGGCGCCGCCGCGGAGACCTCGTCGCCCACGGCACCTTCGAGGGGCGGCAGGGGGGCGCGCAGCGAGCGAGAGGGCATGCGGGAGTGGGCGGGGTCAGGGATGGGCAGCACATCGCGACGGCGTCGACCGCGATGCGTCCCAAGGTCGGCGCGAAAGGTAACGGATCCTGCGGTGGGACAACCAGCGCGCCCCACCATCCGTTGTGATCAAAGTCGCACGGCCGCGCGACGTTCCGCGCCGTGCCCCCCGATCGTGGCGCTCGCGCCGCGTGGCGCGGGTGCACGTTCGGTGCCCTCTCCGGCCGGACGACCGTTCTGTCCCTGTCGTCCCCAAGCCTGGCCGGTTAGCATCACCTAGCTATGCGTCGTCGTCCATACCCGCGCCATTCGGCGCCCGTCACGACCAATTCGCGCGCCGAGGGTCGGTCCCGCGCGCGGCGCCCCGCCCGGACGATCGCGGCCGCGCTCGGCCTGCTGCTCGCGGGGGCTCCCGCGCTGCGCGCGCAGACGCCCGCCCCGACGCCGGCGTCCGCGCCCGTCGCGCCGGCGGCGGCGGCCGCGGCCGGGGGCGACGACCCGGTGGGCGCGGGCGCCAAGGGCGTGGGGCGCGTCTGGCGCGAGCCCACCTGGAGCGACGCCTTCCCGGTGGACGCGACCGGGTACGCGACGCTCCCGCGCATCGGCCCCATGCACGTGGCGGGGCTCGCGCCGCGGGCGCTCCGCGACTCGGTGCGCGCGCGCCTCGCCGTCTATCTGCGCGAGCCGGTGGTCGACGTCATCGTGCTGCGCCGCGTCGCCGTGCTGGGCGCCGTGCGGAAGCCGGACGTTCTGTTCGTCGAGCCGGTGAGCACGGTGCGCGACCTGATCGCGCAGGCCGGGGGGATCGACGAGGACGGGGACCCGAACCGCATCGAGATCGTGCGCGAGGGGGAGCGCGTCCGCCTGGGCCGCTGGAACGACATCCAGAGCCTCGTGGCGCCGGTGCGCTCGGGCGACCAGATCGTCGTCGGCCGGAAGGGCTGGTTCGCGCGCAACGCGCTGGCCGCGGTGTCGTCGGCCGCGGTCGCGGTCTCGGTGCTCGTCTCCGCGTTCCGGCGATGAGCGGCGAGGCGAACGGCAACGGCACGGTCGTGCGCGTCGGTCCCGACCCGCGCCGCGCGGCGACGGACGTCATCGACCTGGCGGAGATCGGCGGCGCGCTGCGGCGCGGCCGGCGCTGGATCCTCGGGGCGGGGCTGCTCGGCCTCGCGGCGGCCGGGGCCATCCTCGCCTACGCGCCCAAGCGCTTCGCCGGCGGCGCCACGGTGCTCCTCCGCAGCAGCAACGAGGGCGGCGGCTCGCTCCTCAGCCGCCTCGGCGTCCCGGCCGAGCTGGCGCCGGCGAGCCTCGGCTCCGCGATGAAGTCGCCGCTCGAGACCGAGCTGCAGATCCTGGAGAGCCGCGCGGTGCTGGGGACCGTGAGCGACTCGCTGGGACTCCAGGTGCGCGTGCTGTCGCCCGCGGGCGTCCCGCCGTGGCGGCTGCTCGCGCCGCACGCGTACGCCGGCAGCTTCCGCAAGCTCCGCCTCCGCTTCGAGCGCGTGGCCGCCGACCGCTACCGCGTCTCGGGACGCGACGTGAGCGGCGAGGTGGCCGCCGGCCGGCCGCTCGTCACGCCGTACGGCACGCTCGCGCTCGCGAGCGGCACGCTGCCGCCCGCCTTCGAGGTGCAGCTGCTCGACCGCGAGGACGCGCTGGAGCGGCTCGGGGAGCGGGTCTCCGTCGAGAAGGCCGGCGGCGAGGTGGCGCGCGTCGGCTACGCGGCGCCCGACTCGCTCTCGGCGGGCGCGGTGCCCAACGCGGTGGTCGCGGTCTACCTGGAGCGCCGCCGCACGACGGACCGCGGCGTCAACCAGCACCGCGCGGAGTTCCTGGAGGCGCAGGTCGACAGCGTCGGCCGCCAGCTGACGGACGCCGAGGCGGCGCTGCGCCGCTACCAGGAGAGCAGCGGCGTCGTCGATCCCGAGCTGGTCGGGAAGATCGACCTCGAGGCCGCCTCCAAGGTCCGCGAGTCGCTCGCCGCCAACCAGGTCGAGAGCGTGGCGCTGGAGCAGCTGCTGCGGCAGGTGGGCGAGGGGACGATGAGCGCGCGGCAGCTGGCCGCATACCCCAGCTTCCTCCGCAGCTCGGCGATCAACGACATGCTCGGCCAGCTCGCGGAGCTGGAGACGGAGCTGGCGACGCTGCGCGAGCGGCGCACCGAGGCCGATCCCGAGGTCACGGTGATGCGCACGCGCGCCAGCGACCTCGAACGGCAGCTGCTGCCGATGGGCAACGCGTACGCGCAGTCGCTGCGTCGCCAGCGGGCCGAGCTCGAAGGGCAGGCGGCCAGGTTCGACGCGTCGCTCGGCGCGCTGCCGGCCGAGGCGCAGAGCTTCACGCGGCTGACGCGCGAGGTGAAGCGGCTGGGGCAGACGGCGCTCGCGCTGCAGACGCAGCTCCTCGACGCGCGCATGGCGGCGATCGGCGAGGGCGGCGAGGTGCGGCAGGTCGACGCCGCGCTCGTGCCGAAGAAGCCCGTCTTCCCGCGTCCGTCGATCGTGCTGCCCGCCGGTCTGCTGGGCGGGCTCGCGCTCGGGATGCTGGGGGCGCTCGCGGTCGGGTTCCTGTCGCCGCGCGTACGCACCGCGGACGAGGTGGGCCGCCTGCTCGGCGTGCCCGCCGCGCCGCTGGGCGCCGGGCGCCCGCTCTTCTTCGCGACCATCGCCCGCGCGAACGCGCGCCTCGTCGTGCCGCTCGACGACGCGGACTTGGCGCACGACGCGGCACGGTGGCTGGGCGCCGCGGCGCCGGCGAACATCGCGCCCGCCACGACGCGCGTCGGCGGCCGGCGCATGGCGCCCGCGCTCGTCGGCGCCGACTCGTCGATCATCGACGCGATCGGCCCGGCGGACGGCGACGGCGAGGGCTTCGTCGCGTTGCCGCCGCTCGACAGCGGCGCGGGCGTCGCGGCGCGCCTGGCGCGCGGCACGCCGGTCGTCCTCGCGGTGCGCGCCGGCACGGCCCGCTCCGACGTCGAGGACGCGGCCGCGGCGGTGCGACTGGCCGGAGGTGAGCTGGTCGCGTGCGTGGTCCGGTGACCGCTGGCGGGGCGGCCGCCGCGCCGGCG
>CBHYLO010000057.1:0-13165 GCA_966128675.1 uncultured bacterium
CGGGGCCGCCGGGCCCACGCCCGCGCCCGCCGCCGAAGCCACCGCCACCCGGGCCACGCGGCGCGCCGCCGCCGAAGCCGCCGCCACCGCCCGGACCACGCCCGGGACCACCCGGACCGCGGCTCTGGCCGCCCCCGGTGTTCCCGCCGAAGCTCTGCGTGCGGGGCTCGTTCGAATTCGTGTTATCGGCCATGTCAGAACTCCAGACCGCCCTCACGGGCGCCGTCGGCAACCGCCTTCACGCGGCCATGGTACTGGTACCCGGCGCGGTCGAACACGACGCGCGTGATCCCGGCTTCCTTCGCCCGCTCGGCGACCAGCTTGCCGACCTGCGCGGACTTCTCCGACTTCTTCCCGTCGAGCTTCGTGTCCGTGACCGTGAACAGGGTGCGCCCCTGCACGTCGTCCACGAGCTGCGCCGTGATGTGCTTCAGCGAACGGAACACCACCAGACGCGGGCGCTCGGCGGTGCCGCTCAGCGTCTTCCGGACGCGCAGATGGCGCCGCGTGCGCTTCTCCGAACGCGTCTTCGGAATCGCGATCTTGGGCATTACTTACCTCCCGCCTTGCCCGCCTTCCGGCGGATGGTCTCACCCTGGTACTTGACGCCCTTGCCCTTGTACGGCTCGGGCGGCCGCAGCGAGCGGATCTCGGCGGCGATCTGGCCCACGACCTCCTTGTCCGCGCCGTCCACCACGACCGTCGTCGGGTTCGTGGCGGTCAGCTTCACACCGCCGCGGGCCCGCACCTCGACCGGGTGCGAGAAGCCGAGCGCCATCTGCAGACCGAAGGGGCGGTTCTCCGCCTTGTAGCCGACGCCGACGATCTCGAGCGTCTTCTGGAAGCCCTTCGTCACGCCCTCGACCATGTTGGCCACGAGCGTGCGCGTCAGGCCGTGCAGCGCCTTGTGCTGCGGCTCGTCCGACGGCCGCGTGACCGTGATCGTGCCGTTCTCGAGCGTGACCGCGATGTCCGCGGGCAGCGTGCGCGTCAGCTCCCCGCGCGGGCCCTTCACCGTCATGACATTGCCATTCTGCGTGATCGTCACCCCGTTGGGGACGGTCACCGGCAGCTTGCCGATTCGCGACATGAGTGGCGTCTCCTTACCAGACGAGGGCGAGGAGCTCACCACCCGCGCGCTTCTGGCGCGCCTGGCGGTCGCTGAGGATCCCCTGCGAGGTGCTGAGGATCGCGATCCCGAGGCCGTTGCGGACGCGCGGGATCTCGGTGACGCCCACGTACTTGCGCAGGCCGGGCGTCGAGACGCGATGCAGCTCGCGGATCACCGACGTGCCGCCCGCCGCGTACTTCAGGATCACGCGGAGGATCGGGCGGCCGTCCTCGGACTCCACGAGGCGGAAGTCCTGCACGAAGTTGTTCTCCTTCAGCAGGCGCGCGATCTCGACCTTCATCTTCGACGCCGGCATGTCCACGCGCCGGTGCTTGCTGCCGCAAGCGTTCCGGATCCGCGTGAGCATGTCGGCGATCGGATCAGTCATGCTCATGAGATGCTTGTGCTCCTAGGGTATCCCGCACGGCGGGACCGGTAGGAAGTGGAGAGGAGCGGGGGGTACGGTCCGGAGACCGCCTACCCCGCAGGAGCCAGGACCGCGGCGTGTGCCGCGGCCGCCGGCCTTACCAGCTGGCCTTGGTGACGCCCGGGATCAGCCCGTTGAGCGCCATCTCGCGGAACGTGATGCGCGAGAGGCCGAACTGGCGGAGGAACGCCCGGGGGCGCCCCGTCATCGCGCAGCGGTTGCGGATGCGGATCTTCGAGGAGTTGCGCGGCAGCTTCCGGAGCGCCTTGCCGGCCGCGTCCTTCTCTTCCGGCGTCGCCGTGGTGCTGCTGATGGTCTTCTTCAGCGCCGCACGCTTCTCGGCGTGGCGCGCCGCCAGCACCTTGCGCTCCTCGTTCTTGACGATCTTGCTCGTCTTGGCCATGTCGGGCTCAGTGATGCGATACGTGGATCGACGCCCGGCAGATGGCGGCCCGGACCGGAGTCCGGGCCGCCATCTGCGGGCAGCCTAGTAACTTAAGCGGCTGCCCCGGCTTCCGTCAGCTGCCCGGCCATCTGGTCGGGGCGCGGAACGAGCGGCTTGATGTCGCCGCGGAACGGCATGCCGAGCTCGCGCAGGAGCGCGAAGGACTGGTCATCCTTGTTCGTGGTCGTCACGAACGTGATGTCCATGCCGTGGACCGCCTCGACCATGTCGTAGTTGATCTCCGGGAAGATCATCTGCTCCTTGACGCCCATGGAGTAGTTCCCGCGCCCGTCGAACGAGCGGGTCCCCAGCCCACGGAAGTCGCGCACGCGGGGGAGCGAGACCGAGATGAGGCGGTCCAGGAACTCCCACATGCGGGCGCCACGCAGCGTCACCATCGCGCCGATCTCCTGCCCCTCGCGGAGGCCGAAGTTGGCGATCGACTTCTTCGCCTTGCGGCGCACCGGCTTCTGGCCGGTGATCAGCGCCAGCTCCTCGACGACCGTGTCCAGCGCGCGCGGCTGCTTGATCGCCGCCCCGACGCCGCAGTTGATCACGATCTTCTCGAGACCCGGGATCTGGTGCGGGTTGGTCAGCCCGAACTGCTCGGCCAGCCGCCCGCGCACCGTCTGCTCGTAGTACAGCCTGAGGCGCGGCGCCGGCACCGGCAGCCCGGCGCCCGCGTGGCTCTTCGGCGCCATCGACTGGCGCTCGCTCTTGCCACCCGCCGCCTTGGCCGACTTGCCGCCCTTGGCGACCGGCCCGCCCTTCTGCGCGCCGCCCTTGCCCGGCGCGCCCTTGCCGCCCTTGCCACCCTTGGCGGGCGCGCCCTTGCCGCCCTTCCCGCCCTTGCTCGTATCCTTGGCCATGATCGGTCAGCTCCCGTTCAGCGCGTGACGGCGATCGACTCGCCGCTCTTGACGCTGACGCGCTCCTTGGTGCCGTCGGCGTCCACGCGCGTGCGCGTGCGCGTCGGGAACCCGGTCTTGGGGTCGAGCAGCATCACGTTCGACGCGGCGATCGGCGCCGGCATCTCGATGATCCCGCTCTGCTCCTCCGGGCGACGCGCCCGGCGGTGCTTCTTCACGATGTTGACGCCCTCGACCAGCACGCGCCCGGTCTTGGTGAAGACCTTGAGGACCTTCCCCGTGGCGCCCTTGTCGTCCCCGCGCAGCACCTGGACGGTGTCGCCGCGGCGGACGTGGAGGCTCTGCCGCTCGGCCTTGCGCGCGTGGCGCCCGGCGCCGAGGCGGCGGCCGTCGGTCTTGCGGTACTTGAGAATGCGCATGGCTTAGAGCACCTCGGGCGCGAGCGACACGATCTTCATGTACTTCTTCTCGCGGAGCTCGCGCGCCACCGGCCCGAAGATACGGGTCGCGCGGGGCTCCCCGTTGTCGTTGATGATGACGACCGCGTTCTCGTCGAAGCGGATGTAGCTCCCGTCCTTGCGGCGGGTCTCCTTCACGGTGCGCACGACCACCGCCTTCGCGACGTCGCTCTTCTTCACCGTGCCGTTGGGCAGCGCGTCCTTCACCGCGACCACGACCGTGTCGCCGAGGCCGGCGTAGCGCCGGCGCGTGCCGCCCAGGACGCGGATCACCAGGGCGCGCTTGGCGCCCGAGTTGTCCGCCACCTTGACCATCGATTCCTGCTGGATCATGGCCCGTTACCTCGCACGCTCGATGATCTCGACCACGCGCCACCGCTTGTCCTTCGACAGCGGGCGGGTCTCCTGGATGCGCACCGTGTCGCCCTGCTTCGCCGAGTTCTCCTCGTCGTGAGCCTTCAGGCGCTTGGAACGCGTGACCATCTTCCCGTACACCGGGTGCGGGACGCGGCGGTCGATCTGCACGACCACCGTCTTCTGCATCTTGTCGCTCACGACCAGGCCCGTGCGCACCTTGCGCGCGCCGCGCTTGGCCGCCTGCTGCTCGCCGGCGCCCTGGGCGGCCGTCTGGTTGTTCATCGTGTCAGCCATGGGATCTCGGGCTCCGGCTTACTGGGCCGCGCGGCGGGACGCCGCCTTGCGCGTCGTCGCCTTCTTCGCCGGCGTCTGAACCGTCGTCGCCTTCCCCGCCACGGTCGTGCGGCGGTTGGCGCGCCGGCGCGCCTTCGGCGTCGGCTTCGGACCCTGCGCCTCGAGCTCGCGCTCGCGCAGGATCGTCAGCAGCCGCGCGATGTCGCGGCGGATGGTGCGCAGCCGGAGAGGCTGCTCGAGCGTCTCCGTCGCGCTGCGGAAGCGCAGGCGGAACTGCTCCTCCTGGAGCTCGGCCACGCGCGTCTTCACGTCGGCGTCGCTCAGGCTCCGGAATTCGTCAGCCTTCATTGGTGTGCGCCTCCTCACGGACCACGAACTTGCTCTTCACGCTCAGCTTGGCCGCCGCCAGCGCCATCGCCTTCTCGGCGACGTCGCGGGGCACGCCCTCGAGCTCGAACATCATGCGACCGGGCTTCACCACCGCCACCCACTGCTCGGGCGAGCCCTTGCCCTTCCCCATTCGCGTCTCGGCCGGCTTCTTCGTGATCGGCTTGTCGGGGAAGATGCGGATCCAGATCTTGCCGCCACGCTTGACGCTGCGGCTGATCGCCACGCGGCAGGCCTCGATCTGACGGTTGGACACCCAGCCCGGCTCCATCGCCTGCAGGCCGAAATGGCCGAACGAGACCTCGGAGCCGCGGTGGGCCAGGCCGGTCATCCGGCCCTTGAACATCTTGCGGAACTTGACGCGCTTCGGACTCAGCATGGGTCAGTGCCTCAGGCGCCGGTCGAGTACGTGTTGTTGCGGCGGCTCTCGACGACCTCGCCCTTGAAGATCCACACCTTCACACCGATGGTGCCGTAGGTGGTCTTCGCCGTGGACGTGGCGTAGTCGATGTCCGCGCGCAGCGTGTGAAGGGGCACGCGGCCCTCGTGGTAGCCCTCGACGCGCGCGATCTCCGCGCCGCCCAGTCGGCCACCCGCCTTCACCTTGATGCCCTGCGCGCCCGACCGCATCGCGCTCTGCACCGCGCGCTTCATCGCGCGGCGGAACGACACGCGGCCCGCCAGCTGCTGGGCGATCGAGTCCGCGACCAGCTGCGACTCGATCTCGGGGCGCTTGATCTCCTCGACGTTGACGCCGACCTCCTTCCCGGTCAGCTGCGCCAGCTCGTCACGGAGCTTGTCGACTTCCGCGCCCTTCTTGCCGATCACCACGCCCGGACGGCCGGTGTGGATCGTCACCACCACCTTGCCCGGCTTGCGCTCGATCGTGATGTCCGCGATCGCCGCGTGGCCCATGCGCTGCTTCAGGTACTTCCGGAGCAGCGCGTCCTCCTTCAGGAGGCCCGGCATGTCCTTCGCGCCCGCGTACCAGTTGGAGCGGTGCGCCTTCGAGATCCCGAGGCGGAAGCCGATCGGATTGGTCTTCTGTCCCATTATCGCCCTTCCTTCTCGGCCACGACGATCTCGATGTGGCTCGTGCGCTTGTGGACGGGGGTCGCGCGGCCCATCGCGGCGGGGGTGAAGCGCTTGAGCTTCGGCCCCTCGTTCACGATCGCGTGCGCGACGTACAGGCGGTCGACGTCGACGTGCGCGTTGTTGCGACGCGCCGCGTCCTCCGCGTTCGCCACGGCGCTCGAGAGCACCTTCTCGATCTCGTCGGCCGCGTGCTTCTTGCTGAACTTGAGCAGCGCGAGCGCGTCGTTCACGCTCAGGCCGCGGATCTGGTCGATCACCAGGCGCACCTTGTAGGGCGACTGGCGCGTCGTGCGCTGGATCGCCCGCGCGGCGTTCGGCAGCCCGAGGGCCCGCTCGGCGTTGATGGACCGCGCCAGGCCCGGCTTGCGGTGCGTCGGCAGCCGGTGGGTCGGAAGATTGGTCGGCATGTTGTCAGCTCTCACTTCTTGCCCACGCCGCCGGCCTTCTTGTCCGACTTCGCGGCCACGTGGCCGCGGAACAGACGCGTCGGCGAGAACTCGCCGAGCTTGTGGCCGACCATGTTCTCGGTCACGTAGACCGGGACGAACTTGTTGCCGTTGTGCACCGCGAACGTGTGCCCCACGAACTCGGGCAGGATGGTCGACGCGCGAGACCAGGTCTTCATGACCTTCTTCTCGTTGCGACCGTTCATCGCGGTGACCTTGTCCAGCAGGGCGTCCTGGACGAACGGCCCCTTCTTGATGCTGCGAGCCATAGTCTCCTAGTCCTCGTCCAGGCGGTTACGTCGTGGCGCGGCCGCGCTTGCGGCCACGGACGATCAGACGCTGCGACGCCTTCTTGGTGTTGCGCGTCTTGACGCCCTCCTTCTTGCCCCACGGGCTGACGACGTTGCGTCCGCCGCGCGTGCGACCGCCGTGCGGGTGGTCGACGGGGTTCATCACCTCGCCGCGCACCTTCGGGCGCTTGCCCATCCAGCGCGTCTTGCCGGCCTTGCCCCACGAGATCAGCTCGTGCTCGGCGTTGCCGACCTCGCCGATCGTCGCCAGGCAGCGGCGGTGGATCATGCGCATCTCGGTCGACGGCAGGCGGAGCGTCACGTACTCGCCCTCCTTCGCGACCACCTGGAGCGACGTCCCGGCCGAGCGCGCCATCTGGCCGCCCTTGCCCGGCTTCAGCTCCACGTTGTGCACCGCCGTGCCGAGCGGGATCTCGCCCAGCGGCAGCGCGTTGCCGAGGCGCACGTCCGAGCCCGGGCCGGCCATCACGGTGTCACCCACCGCGAGACCCTTCGGGTGCAGGATGTAGCGCTTCTCGCCGTCCGCGTACTCGACCAGCGCGATGCGCGACGAGCGGTTCGGATCGTACTCGATGTGGCGGACCACGGCGGCGACGCCGTGCTTGTTCCGCTTGAAGTCGATGATGCGGTACTTCCGCTTCTCGCCGCCGCCGATGCGGCGCATCGAGATGTGGCCGTGGTTGTCGCGGCCGCCCGAGCGCTTCAGCGGCTCGGTGAGCGACTTCTCCGGCGTCGTGCGCGTGATCTCCGAGAAGTCGGAGACCGTGCGGAAGCGCGTGCCCTTGGTGACGGGCTTGAATTGACGGATGCCCATGGCGGCTTAGCCCTCGAACCCGAAGGTGTCGATCGTGCCCTCCTTGAGGGTCACGATCGCCTTCTTCCAGTGCGGTCGACGGCCGATCGACGTGCCCACCCGGCGCGTCTTGCCGCGAACGTTCATCGTCCAGATCTGGCCGACCTTCACGCCGAAGAGGCGCTCGATGGCCTGCTTGATCTCCTGCTTGTTCGCGTCCGGGTGCACCTCGAACACGTACTCGCCCTTCTCCTGGTAGGCGAGCGACGTCTGCTCGGTGATGACCGGACGCACGATGACGCGGTGCAGCGTCGGCATCTTAGGCGTCCCCCTCGCTGGCGTCGGCCGTCGCGCCCTGCAGCGCGCCCGACTCGACGAGGACCACGTCCGACCACAGGATGTGGTACGTCGACGCGTCCGTGTACGGCATCACGTGGACGGCCGGCAGGTTGCGGGCGCTCATGAACACCGCCTCCTTCGTCCCGTCCGTCAGAATCAGCACCTTGCGCTCGGCGACGCCCAGCTTGCCCAGCAGCGCGAGCAGCGTGGCCGTCTTCGGCGCGTCCATGGTGATCGCGTCCACGACCAGGAGCGCATCCTCGCGCGCGCGGGCGTTCAGCGCGCTCTTGCGCGCCAGCGCCTTCACCTTGCGCGGGAGCTTCTCACTGTAGTCGCGGTTCGGCTGCGGACCGCCGTAGGTGCCACCGCCCGGCCAGTGCGGCGCGCGGGTCGAGCCCTGGCGCGCGCGGCCGGTGCCCTTCTGGCGCCACGGCTTCTGGTTGCCGCCGGTCACCATCGAGCGGCCCTTGGTCGCGTGCGTGCCCTGGCGCTGGTTGGCCAGGAACGCCTTCACGGCCTGGTGCATCACCGGCACGTTCACCGTGCCGTCGAACACCCCGCCCGGCAGCGTCACGCGCGCACGGGCCGACCCATCGGGTCCGAACGCCGCCGCCTGCATCGAATTCGTCGTCTCGGCCATGGGATCAGCCCTGCTTGCGGACGAGGACGATCCCGTTGGTCGGGCCGGCCACGCTGCCGCGGATGTAGATCAGGTTGCGCTCCGTGTCGATCTTCTCGACGCGGAGACCGGCCTGCGTGTGCCGCTCGGCGCCGTAGTGACCGGGCATCTTCTTGCCCTTGATCACGCGCGACGGATCGGTGCCGGGGCCGATGGAGCCCGGCTTGCGGTGCTTCGTGTTGCCGTGCGTGTTCGCGCCGCCGCCGAAGCCCCAGCGCTTCACCACGCCCTGGAAGCCGCGGCCCTTCGTCGTGCCCGTCACCTTCACGCGCTCGCCGGCCGCGAAGATGTCGACGCCGATCGTCTGGCCGACCGCGTACGACGGGATCTCGGCGCCCTTGCCGGGCGCGTCGTCCAGGCGGAAGCTGCGGAGCACGCGCGGCGCGGCGTCGAGCCCCGCCTTCGCGGCGTGGCCCAGCGCGGCCTTCGTGGCGCGCGCGCCCTTCGGCGTGCGCTCACCCTTCGCGTTCTCGCGCGCGGTGCGCTGCTTCCCGTAGCCCAGCTCGATGGCGGCGAACCCCGCGGCGGTCTTGTCGACCACCTTCGTGACGGGATTCGGCTCGGCCTCGATCACCGTCACGGGGATCTGCTGCCCCTGCTCGTTGAAGATCTGGGTCATGCCCAGCTTCTTCCCGATGATGCCGATCATGAAGCGAACCTCAGTGTAGTCGCGGCCCGCCGGTGGCCCCTGTGCGCACCGTGCGTTCCTGGCCGTTGGACTGTGGGCGCGTACGCCGGGGCTTGACCCATCCTGCCGTCACCGCTGTCAGCGGCCCCGATGTCCCGCACCCGCTGGGCGCTCGCCGCGTCGCCGCGGCCCTCGCGCCCGGGAGGGCCCCCGAAGGGGCGCATCCTGCCGTGCGGACTACTCGACCTTGATCTCGACGTCGACGCCAGCGGGCAGATCGAGCTTCGTCAGCGCGTCCACCGTCTGCGCGCGGCTGTCGAGGATGTCGATCACGCGCTTGTGCGTCTTCAGCTCGAACTGCTCGCGCGACTTCTTGTCGACGTGCGGCGAGCGGAGGACGGTCCAGCGCTGGGTCTTCGTCGGGAGCGGGATCGGGCCCGACACCTGGGCGCCGGTCTTCTCGGCGGTGCGGACGATGTCCGCCGACGCCTGGTCGATCACCGCGTGGTCGAACGCCTTGAGGCGGATGCGAATGCGGCCAGCCATGTCAGTATCTGAGAGGAGAGTGGAGCGGCGAGGGCGAGCGACGAGAGCATCCCGAGGAACGCCCTCGTCGCTCGTCGCTCGTCACCCGACGCTTACTGGATGATCTTGGCGACGACGCCGGCGCCGACCGTGCGGCCGCCCTCGCGGATCGCGAAGCGCAGGCCCTCGTCCATGGCGACGGGGATGATGAGCTCGATGGTCATCTGGACGTTGTCGCCCGGCATCACCATCTCCATCCCCTCGGGCAGCTCCATCGTGCCCGTCACGTCGGTCGTGCGGAAGTAGAACTGCGGGCGGTAGCCCTTGAAGAACGGCGTGTGACGGCCGCCTTCCTCCTTCGTGAGGACGTACACCTCGGCCGTGAACTTCGTGTGCGGCTTGATCGAGTTCGGCTTCGCGAGCACCATCCCGCGCTCGATCTCCTCCTTGGCGACGCCGCGGAGCAGCAGGCCGACGTTGTCGCCGGCCTCGCCCTGGTCGAGCAGCTTGCGGAACATCTCGACGCCCGTGACGACCGTCTTCTTCTCGGCGCCGAAGCCCACGAGCTGGACCTCCTCCTGCACCTTCACGACGCCGCGCTCGATGCGGCCCGTGGCCACCGTGCCGCGCCCGGTGATCGAGAACACGTCCTCGACCGGCATCAGGAACGGCTTGTCGATGTCGCGCTCGGGCTGCGGGATGTACGAATCCAGCGCGTCCATGAGCTCACCGATCTTCTGACCCCACTCGGAGTTCGGGTCGCCGCTCTCGAGCGCCTTGAGGGCCGAGCCGCGGATGATCGGCGTGTCGTCGCCCGGGTAGTTGTACTGCGAGAGGAGCTCGCGCACCTCGAGCTCGACGAGGTCGAGGAGCTCGGGGTCGTCGACCATGTCCACCTTGTTCATGAAGACGACGACGTACGGCACGTTCACCTGACGGGCGAGCAGGATGTGCTCGCGCGTCTGCGGCATCGGGCCGTCCGCGGCCGAGACCACGAGGATGGCGCCGTCCATCTGCGCCGCACCCGTGATCATGTTCTTCACGTAGTCGGCGTGACCCGGGCAGTCGACGTGCGCGTAGTGGCGCTTGGGGCTCTCGTACTCGACGTGCGCCGTCGAGATCGTGATGCCGCGCTCGCGCTCCTCGGGCGCCTTGTCGATCTGGTCGAACGCGATCTTCTGCGCGAGACCCTTGTTCGCCTGGATGGTCGTGATCGCCGCCGTCAGCGTCGTCTTGCCGTGGTCGACGTGGCCGATCGTGCCCACGTTCACGTGCGGCTTGGTCCGCTCGAATTTCGCCTTGCCCATGGTCGCGTCTCTCGTGCTGTAATGAACGTCGTGGTGAGCCCGGGCCGCCCGCCGGGTGGCGGGCAGTCCGGGCGCGAACTCACGCCTTGACCTTGTTGATGATCTCGTCCGCCTTCGACTTCGGCACTTCCTCGTAGTGCGAGAACTCCATGGAGTACACCGCACGGCCCTGCGACATCGAGCGCAGCTTGGTCGAGTAGCCGAACATCTCGGAGAGCGGGACGTTGGCGGCGATCACCTGCGCCTCGCCACGCTGCATCATGCCGCCGATCTTGCCGCGGCGGCTCGAGATGTCGCCGAGCACGTCGCCCATGTAGGCCTCGGGGCAGACCACCTCGACCTTCATCACCGGCTCGAGCAGGACGGGCGACGCCTTGGCCGCGGCCTCCTTGAAGGCCATCGAGCCGGCGATCTTGAACGCCATCTCGCTCGAGTCGACGTCGTGGTACGAGCCGAACACCAGCTCGACCTTCACGTCGACCATCGGGTAGCCCGCCAGCACGCCGTTCTCGAGGGCCTCCTTGATGCCCTGCTCGATCGGCCCGATGTACTCACGCGGGATCACGCCGCCGACGATCTTGTCCTCGAAGACGAAGCCCTGGCCGGCGTCGGACGGCTGCATGTTGATCACGCAGTGCCCGTACTGGCCCTTGCCGCCCGACTGGCGGATGAACTTGCCCTCGACCTTCTCCACGCGGCGCTTGATGGTCTCGCGGTAGGCCACCTGCGGGCGGCCGACGTTCGCGTCCACCTTGAACTCGCGCATCATGCGGTCGACGATGATCTCGAGGTGCAGCTCGCCCATGCCCGAGATGATCGTCTGGCCGGTCTCCGCGTCCGTGTGCACGCGGAAGGTCGGATCCTCCTCGGCCAGCTTCTGCAGCGCGATCGCCAGCTTGTCCTGGTCGGCCTTCGTCTTCGGCTCGATGGCGACGTCGATCACGGGGGCCGGGAACTTCATCGCCTCGAGGATCAGCGGGCTGTCCTCGGAGCAGAGCGTGTCGCCGGTGCGCGTGTCCTTGAGGCCGATGGCGGCGGCGATGTCGCCGGCGCGCACCTCGGTGATCTCCTCGCGCTTGTTCGCGTGCATCTGCAGCAGGCGGCCGACGCGCTCGCGCTTGTCCTTCGTCGAGTTGTAGACGTAGGAGCCCGAGTTCAGCACGCCCGAGTAGACGCGGAAGAACGTCAGCTTACCGACGAACGGGTCGGTCGCGATCTTGAACGCCAGGCCGGCGAACGCCGCGTCGTCGGTCACCGGGCACTCGACGAACGTCTCGTCGTGGTGCGGCAGGTGGCCCTGGATCGCGGGCACGTCGATCGGCGCCGGCAGGTAGTCGATCACCGCGTCGAGCAGCGCCTGCACGCCCTTGTTCTTGAACGAGGCGCCGCAGAAGACGGGGACGAACTCCATCGCGATGGTCGCCTTGCGGATCGCCTGACGGATCTCCGGGATCGTCAGCTCCTCGCCGGCGAGGTACTTCTCGATCAGCGCCTCGTCGTGCTCCACGGCCGCGTCGATCGCGTCGTGCCGCGCCTGCTCCATGGCGTCGCGGAACTCCTCGGGCACGTCCACCACGGTGAACGTCTTGCCGAGGGTGGCCTCGTCGAAGATGTACTGCTTCCGCTCGATGACGTCGATGTGGCCCGTGAAGAGCTCACCCGAGCCGACCGGCAGCTGGAGCGCGAACGCCTTCCGGCTCAGCCGATCCTTGATCATCTGCATGCAGCGCTCGAAGTTCGCGCCGGTGCGGTCCATCTTGTTCGAGAAGATCATGCGCGGCACGCGGTACCGGTCGGCCTGGCGCCACACGGTCTCCGTCTGCGGCTCCACGCCGGCCACGGAGTCCAGCAGCGTCACCGCGCCGTCGAGCACGCGCAGCGAGCGCTCCACCTCGACGGTGAAGTCGACGTGGCCCGGCGTGTCGATGATGTTGATCCGGTACTCCGGCCCCTCGCCCTGCTTGTCGCTCTGGCCATGGCGCTGCCAGAAGCAGGTCGTCGCGGCCGACGTGATCGTGATGCCGCGCTCCTGCTCCTGCTCCATCCAGTCCATCGTCGCGGCGCCGTCGTGCACCTCGCCGATCTTGTGCGACTTGCCGGTATAGTAGAGGATGCGCTCGGTCGTCGTCGTCTTCCCGGCATCGATGTGCGCCATGATGCCGATGTTGCGATAGTGCTCGAGCGGGGTCGTCCGTGGCATGATCGGGGCTCGTCTGCTCTGGTCGCGCGCGTCGGCCGGGAAGCCTCGCGCCGCGTCGTCGCGTAATCCGGTTTCTTGGAGGGCCCGTCGCGCAGCGGCACGCGACCGGCCAGACAGCAAAAATGCGGGTGGACCGACGCCCCAAACGGGACTGGTATCCATCCGCCCTCGCCGGGTACGCTCGCCACTGCTGCGCGAACGGGGACCCATGGCGCGTCGGGGCCGCTCGGGAAAGCGGGGGCGCGAACGCCCGGTGCCTCGACGTCGAGTTGTCTGCGACCGGCCCGCCCCGCCCGAAGACGGATGCGCTGGGTCGCCTGTAGCCTGTCAAAGCTAACCCGCCCTGCCCCGATGTCAACGGGAAGTGGTCGCGCGGCGCGGACTTAGGCCTCCCGGAGCGCCCGCGACGCGGCGTGACGACGCGGGAACGCGCCCCCGGGCGCGGCGCCGCGGAGCACGGGATGTCGCCGCGGTCGCGCGGCGTGCAGCAGGCC
>CBHYLO010000058.1:0-13083 GCA_966128675.1 uncultured bacterium
CGACGGGCGCAGCCTGGCGCCGCTGGTGGCGACGGTGCGCGACCCGCAGCCCGTCGTACGCGAGGCCGCGGTCGCCGCCCTCGGGCACCTCGACTCGACGAGCGCCGCGAGCACGCTGATCGGCGTGCTGCGGCGCGACGACGCCGCGTCGGTGCGGCGCGTGGCGGCGTGGGCGCTGGGCCAGCTGGAGGCGACCGACGCCGGCGCCGCGCTGGCGGAGGCGCTCGGCAAGGATGCCGACGCGCGCGTGCGCGAGATGTCGGCGTGGGCGCTGGGCGAGCTGGAGACGCGCACCGCCTCGGCGGCGCTGATGCGCGCCCTGCGCGACGACGAGTCGGACGCCGTGCGCGAGATGGCCGCGTGGGCCCTGGGCGAGACGGAGGACCGCACGGCGACCATCGCGCTCGGCACCGCGGCGGCCGGCGACCGCAGCGCGCGCGTGCGCGGCACCGCGGCGTGGGCGCTGGGCCAGCTCGACGGGCGCGCCGCGCCGGCGGGGCTCCTGCGCGCGCTGCGCGACAGCAGCGAGGACGTGCGCCTGAAGGCCGCGTGGGCGCTCGGCCAGATCGGCGACGCGGCGGCGGTGCCGGTGCTGCGCGAGGCGCTGGAGCGCGAGACCGGCGGCACGCGCACGCGCAGCGCGATCGTGCGCGCGCTCATGAAGTCCGGCGAACGCTCCGAGCAGACGATGACGGCGCTGCTGGCGTCGAAGGATCCGCAGGTGCGCGAGGCCGCGGTGCGCGGGCTCGCGGGGCGCGACGCGTTCGGCCCGTGGCCGTGGCCGCAGCCGCGCCCGCGCCCCTTCCCCTGAGCGACGCGATCAGGGGATGGCGAGCCCGTAGCGCGCGTTGATCGCCTGCGCCGCCGCCGCGGCCAGGAGCGCCTGTCCGCGCGCGCTCGGGTGCACGCCGTCGAGGCTGATGTTCGGCCCGAACGGCGCGCTGGAGAAGAGCAGGTCGTACACGCGGAACGCCGGCTTCGGCAGGTCGTACACGGTGGAGAGCGCGAAGTAGGCGTAGCCGCTCTCCGCCGCGCGCGCCTGCATGTGCGCGTTCATCTGCGCCATGCGCGCGTTGACGGCCTGGATGTCGGCCGGCGTCAGCACGTAGTCCGCGGCGCCCGGCACGTCGGCGCAGGTGGCGGTGGCCGGCGCGCGCGCCAGCAGCCCGAGCACGTAGCCCGGCACGAAGACGTGGTTCGGGCTGAAGTAGCAGCCGACGCTGACGCTGATGCCGAGGGCGAGCAGCGTCGGCCACTCGTTGAACAGCTCGCGCGCGCGGCGGATGCTGGGGAAGTTCGCGGCGTTGTCGGGCAGGCCGACGAGCACCGCGCGCGCGCCCGTGCCGCGCACCGCCGCGAGCACCGCGTCGTAGTCCGCCTGCCAGTCGGCGAACGGCGTCATCGCCGCGATGCGCCCGGTGCTCGCGGGCAGCACGTCGTTGGCGGCCAGCTCCACCGACACGAAGGTCGGCTGCTGCGCCTGCATCGCCGTGACCTGCGTCTGGCCGGGAAGCAGCACGCGGCTGTAGAGCGTGCCGACGCGCGGGCTGCGCGCCGTCGCCGACTCGACGGTCGTGAAGCGTGCGTCGTGCACGTCGGCGCCCGAGATCGCGACGTTGCCGGTCGGGAGCACCACACCCGCGCGCAGTGGCATGCACGTCGTCATCACCGCGCTCACCAGGTCGTCGCCGGCGCCGAACGCCGTGAACGCGCCGATGAGCGCGAGGTTGGCGGCGAGCGGCGCGAGCAGCGGCGGGCTGCAGCCGGGATCCTGCACGAGCGGCAGGGTGAACGTCGCGCCGGCGACGCGCGCCGCGAGCTGCGCCGGCCACGACGCGCGCTGCGTGGCGGCCGAGATGCCCGCCGACTGCACGCCCATGCTGTTGCTGGTGCCCAGCGCGACGTAGCGCGCGAACACCTCGGCCGCGGTGGGCGCGGCGGCGACCGCCGCGACGGCGTGCCGCGCCTGCTCCGGCGGCGCCGCGGTGGAGGTGGGCGCCACCGGGTCGGTGCAGGCGGCGAGGAGGAGTGCCGTGGCCAGTGCGGGGAGGACACGTCGCATGATGTTCTCCTCCGCGGCAGCGTGGGGCGTGCGGCTACCGCGCGTCGTGCGGGTCGGGTCGGCCCGGGTGCAGCGGCGTCGTCGACGGCGGGTCGCTGGCCGGGAAGCTCTCCTCGGATGCCTCGTCCACCGCGTCGTCGTGGTCCGGCGCCGCGGGCGACGGCTCGGGGCCGGCGCCGTGGCGGCGGTCCTCCCGCGGCGGCATGGGGTCCATCGGATCGCGGAACGGGGACTCGGTCTCGCCCATGGGACTCCTCGGCGTGGGACGTTCGGGTGCGGTCCACGAGGCGCGGTCGGACGGACTGCCAGCATGCCACCGCGCGCCCGTGCGGGCCAGCCCCCCTCCCTCGCAGGAGACGGGCCCGGCCGGCACGGGCGCGGTGCGGTCAGCCGGCGAGCACGCGGTCCAGCCGCTGGCGCAGCGCGGCCGCGGGCACGGCGCCCACCACGCGCTCCACGACCTCGCCGTCGCGGAAGACTAGCAGCGTCGGCAGCCCGCGCACGCCGAGTCGCGCGAGGGTGGCGGGATTGGCGTCGGCGTCGAGCTGCAGGACGCGCAGGCGGGGCGCGTAGTCGTGCGCGACCGCCTCGAGGACGGGCGCCATGATGCGGCAGGGGGCGCACCAGGCGGCGGTGAACTCGACGGCGACGTGGCCGGTGCCCGGCGCCACCTCGGCGGCGAAGGTGGCGTCGGTGACGGACGGCAGCGCGATCGTGGTGGACATGGGGCCTCCGGTAGAAGTGGGGTCGGGCGATTGCCCGGGCTTCCGGCAGCCTACAACTTCAAGCGCACTCGAGGTCAACCCTTCCCGGTCGGAGCGCGGCGCATGGACGGCATGAGCATCGGCGAGGTGGCGCGGCGCGCGGGGCTGGAGCCGTCGGCGATCCGCTACTACGAGAGCGCGGGGCTCCTGCCTGAGCCGGCGCGCGTGAGCGGGCGTCGCCGCTACGACGCGGACGTGCTGGAGTGGCTGTCGCTCATCGCGCTGGCGCGCGAGGCGGGGTTCACGATCGCCGAGATCCGACAGCTCGTCACCGACTTCGCGCCGGGCACGCGGCCGGCCGCGCGCTGGCAGGTGCTGGCGACGCGCAAGCTGGCCGAGATCGACGCGATGGTCGCGCGCGCGGAGCGGATGCGCGCGGTGCTGCGCGTGGCGCTCGACTGCGGGTGCTTCCGCCTGGAGGACTGCAGCGCGCTGCTGGCCGTCGATCCGGTGGACGGCCTGAACCCGTGCGCGATGCCGGCGGCCGAGATCGACGCGGCGCGGCAGCGGCGCGCCGCCGCGCGCGTCTGACCCCGCGACCGGCGGACCGGCGCATGTGGCGTCGACTTCTGACCATGGGCATCGCCGCCGCCGTCGCGACGCCCCTGCGCGCGCAGCCCGCCTGCGTGGCGGCGTCCGATTCCGTGTCGGTCGCGCTCCTGCGCGGCGTTCGCGTGTTCGCGAGCAGCGCCGCCGCGGCCTACGTCGAGGCACGCACGCGGAACGGCGTCGCGCGGACGTCCGCCTCGCATGTGACGTACGTGACCGACGAGCGAATCTGCCGGCGGATCGCGCGGTCGGTGAGCGCGGCCGCGGCACAGGCCGGATACACGCCGACCGTTCGCGTGCGGGCGGTGAAGGTCGGGGACGTCTTCGTCGCGCAGGATCCCGGTGTCACGTGGAGCCGGAGCCCGCTCACGTTCTATCTCACCAAGGCCTTCACGGTGACCCGGCGCGTCGGCACGACCTGAGATCGCGCGTCGTCGCCTGCGCGGTCCACCGCACGCTGGAGCGCGCCGGCCCTCACTCCGCGCGGAAGATCCAGCGCAGCGCGTCGAGCGTGGTCCACCAGCGCGACGGCGCGGGCGGCGGCGGCGGGGCCGCGAGCGTCGCGCGCTCGTGCTCCATCAGCGCGCGGAACGACGGGTAGCGATCGATGCCCGGCACCCAGTGCGCGAAGTACAGCGCCGCCCACTCGCCGTCGGCGCCGACGTCGCGCGGGTCGAGCAGGTAGACCGCGGTGCCGATGGTCTCCCGGGCGCTCACCAGCACCGCGGCCTCGAGCGCGGGCGCCACCGGATCGTCGGCGCCCGCGCCCGTCGCCCACGCGTCGATCGTGTCGCGGTGCGCGGCGCGGTACCACGCCACCTCCCGCGCCGGCAGCAGCCGCGGGACGATCACGCCCGGCTGCAGGAAGCCGTCGCTGGCCTGCAGGAAGGCGCGGTACGACGGCGGCAGCGCGACGCCCAGCCGCGCCTCGAGCGCGCGCAGCTCGGCCTCGCTCGCGCCGGGCGCGCCGAGCCGCCCGGCGGCGAGCAGCTCGGGCGTCAGCGACGGATCGTGGAACGCCGGGCGCGGATCCGCCGCGTGCGCCGCGAGCAGCTGGCGCCGCCAGTCCTCGAGCCAGTCGGCCCACCACGCCGCGTCCATGCCGCATCATACGACGCGTCGGGCGAGACGTCAGGCCGCGGCGGCGAGCTCCGGGCGCAGCGTCCGCACATGCACCTCCGCCGCGATGCGCCGCTCGGCCGGCCGCACGACGAGCGCGTAGACCGCCGCGGCGCCGAGCGCGCACACCGTCATCGTGCCCGTCATCGCGGTCGCGGTGCGGCCGTCGAACAGCGACGCCGCGACGCCGCTGGCGAGCGCGCCGCCGAGCATCTGCAGGCCCGTGAGCACCGCGCCGGCGACGCCCGCGATCTCCGGCATCGGCTCCAGCGCGCCCTGCGCGGCGTTCGGCCGCACGATCCCCTGCCCCACGTGGCTGACGACGATCAGCGGCACGAGCGCCCAGACGCCGAGCGCGCCCGCGCTCGCGAGCGCGAGCAGCGCGACCGCCGCGACGGCGATGGCCGCGAGGCCCGCGGTCACCAGCCGCGCCGCCGGCACGCCGCGTCGCCCGAGGCGCGCGTTGGCGAAGGCGCCGGCCATCAGCCCCACCGCCGTCGCCGCGAACAGCGCGCCGTACGTGCGCGGCGACACGCCCATCAGCCCGATGAGCACGAGCGACGAGCCCGACACGTACGCGAACAGGCAGCCGAAGCAGAGCGCCATGATGAGCGCATAGCCCATCGTCACGGGGTGGCGCATCACGCGCGCGTAGCTCGCCAGCGTGCCGCGGACCGTGAGAGCGGCCCGCGTGCTCCGCCGTGGGGCGGTCTCGCGCAGCCCGAGCGCCGCGGCCGCCAGCAGCACGAGCCCGCCCGCCGCGAGCGCGCCGTAGATCGCGCGCCACCCGACCGCCGCCGCGACCCATACGCCGAGCGTCGGCGCGACGATGGGCGCGACGCCGGCGGCGAGGTTCACGTACGACTGCCGCGCGCGCGCCTCCGCGCCGGTGAACAGGTCGCGCACCGTGGCCAGCACCAGCACCTGCGCGGTGCCCGCGCCCGCCCCCATCACGAAGCGCCACGCCAGCAGTGCGCCGAGCGACTGCGCGAAGGCGCCCAGCGCGCCGAACGCGGCGAAGGTCGCGACCGCGGCCAGCAGCACCGGGCGCCGTCCGAAGCGGTCGGAGAGCGGGCCGAACACCAGCGGCCCCGTCGCGAAGCCGACCATGAAGACGCTCAGCGTCAGCGCGGCGGTGGCGGGCGCGACGCCGAGGGCGGCCGCGGTCGCGTCGAGGACGGGGAGCCCCATGTCCGTGGCGAACGACGCCAGCGTGACGAGGGTGGCGAGCAGGACCGTGAACGCGGGCGAGGTGGGGCGGAGACGCATCCTCGCAGGGTATCGGCTCCGATCGATCCGGTCCAAGACTTTGTGGCGACCCCGTGATACGTGCGGCTTATTACCGGACATGGAGCTCCGCCACCTCCGCTACTTCGTCGCCGTCGCCGAGGAGCTGCACTTCGGCCGGGCGGCCACCCGGCTGCGCATCGCCCAGCCCGCGCTCAGCCAGCAGGTCCGCGCCCTGGAGCGCGAGCTGGGCGTCGAGCTGCTGGCGCGCACCAAGCGCCGGGTCGCGCTCACCGAGCCGGGGCGGCTCTTCCTGCCCGAGGCGCGACGCACGCTGGCGCAGGCGGCGGCCGCGGCCGACGTGGCGCGTCGCGCGGGCGCGGGGCACGTCGGGCGGCTCCGCATCGGCTACGTCGACGCCGCGCTCTGGGGCGTGCTCCCCGCCGTCCTCGGCGCCTACCGCGAGCGGCACCCGGGCGTGCGCCTGACGCTGATGGAGCGGCTCCCCACGCAGCAGGTCGCCGCGCTGCGGCAGGGCGACCTGGACGTCGGCATCGGCCCGCCGCCGCGCGGGGCCGCGGAGCTGGAGACGGCGCCCGTCTCGGAGGAGGCGGTCGTCGTCGCGCTACCGGCCGCGCATCCGCTGGCCGCGCGCGACGCCATCGACCTGCGCGACCTCGCCGACGAGCCGTGGGTGCTGGTGCCCGCGCGCATGCCGAGCCGACTGCGCGAGCTGGTGACGACCGCGTGCGCGGTGGCCGGCTTCACGCCGCGCGTGGCGCAGGAGGCCAAGCAGCTCGACGCCCTCGTCGCGCTGGTGAGCGCGGGGCTCGGCGTGACGTTCGTGCCGCACGCGGCGGGGCGACTGCCGCGTGCGGGCGTCGTCTACCGGCCGCTCGCGGGGCAGGCGCTGCGCTTCCCGCTGGTGGCCGCGTGGCGGCGCGGCGACGCGCCGCCGACGGTGCAGTCGTTCCTCGACGTGCTGCGCGAGGTGGTGGCGCGATAGGGCACTTCCCGAGGGCATCGAAGGGCAGAGGCCCGCCTCGCAGACCGGACGCGGGTTGCGGCCCGACGTGAGCGCCGAGTGCCGAGCGCCGACGGGCATTCTCGCCCGGCGCTCGGCGCTCGGCGCTCGGTCAGCCTGCGCTCGTGGCCTTCGACGCGGGACGCGGCTCGCCCTCCACGGAGCCGTGAGGTACGCTCGATCAGTCCGGCGCCATCGTGGCGGCGAGGTACGGCGCCGTGCGGCTGCCGCGCGCGCGCGCGCCCTTCTCCGGCGGCCCCTCGACCACCACGCGCCCGCCCTCCTCGCCCGCGCCGGGCCCCATGTCGATGATCCAGTCGCTGCCCGCGGCGACGCGCATGTCGTGCTCCACCACGACCACCGTGTTGCCCGCGTCCACGAGCCCCGAGAGCTGCGTCATCAGCTTCTCGACGTCCGACGGATGCAGCCCCGTCGTCGGCTCGTCCAGCACGTAGAGCGTGCTCCCGCGCTGCAGCCGCTGCAGCTCCGTCGCGAGCTTGATGCGCTGCGCCTCGCCGCCCGACAGCTCCGTCGCCGGCTGCCCGAGGCGGATGTAGCCGAGCCCCACCTCGTGCAGCACGTCGAGCGCGCGGCGCACCGCCGGCTCCTCGTCGAAGAAGTCGCGCGCGGCGTCCACCGTGAGGTCGAGCACCTGCGCGACGTTCTTCCCGCGGTACTCGACCTCCAGCGTCTTCGCGTTGTAGCGCGCGCCCTTGCACGTCGGGCATGCGGTGTAGACGCTGGCGAGGAACAGCAGCTCGACGCACACGAAGCCCTCGCCCTCGCAGTGCTCGCAGCGCCCCTTCGCGACGTTGAACGAGAAGCGGCCCGCGTCGTACTTCCGCGCCTTCGCCGTCTTCGTGGCCGCGAACAGCTTGCGCACGTGGTCGAACAGCCCCGTGTACGTCGCGAGGTTGGAGCGCGGCGTGCGGCCGATCGGCTTCTGGTCCACGCGCACCAGCCGCCGCACGTGCTCCATGCCACCCGCGATGCGCCCGCCGATGGGCGCCATCGCGGCGCGCTCCAGCTCCGGGCCCTCGTCCTCGTCTTCGGCGGGGACCTCGTGCCCGAGGTGCGCGGCGACCAGCTCCACCAGCACCTGGCTGACGAGGCTCGACTTCCCCGAGCCCGACACGCCGGTGACCGACGTGAAGACGCCGAGCGGGATGCGGACGTCGAGGCCGTGCAGGTTGTTGCGCGTCACGCCCTGCAGCTCCAGCCACCCCTTCGGCGCGCGCGGCGTGCGCGCGGGCGGTCCCTGCTGGTCGAACAGGTAGTGCCGCGTGCGCGACGTCCCCACCTCGCGCAGGCCATCAGGCGGCCCGCTGTAGAGCACCTTCCCGCCGTGCTGCCCCGCCTGCGGGCCGACGTCCACGATCCAGTCGGCGTGGCGGATGACGTCGATCTCGTGCTCGACGACGAACAGCGTGTTGCCGCTCGCCTTCAGGCCGTCGAGGGCCTTCAGCAGCGCGACTGTGTCGGCCGGGTGCAGCCCCGCCGACGGCTCGTCGAGCACGTAGACGACGCCGAACAGGTTCGAGCGCACCTGCGTCGCGAGCCGCAGCCGCTGCAGCTCGCCCGGCGAGAGCGTGGGCGTGCTGCGCTCCAGCGTCAGGTAGCCGAGGCCGAGGTCGAGCAGCACCTGCAGGCGCGCGACGAGGTCCTGGCCGATGCGCTGCGCGACCAGCGCGCGCTCGGGATGGTCGGCGCGCATCTTCCGCACGGCGGGCGCGGTGCCGTCGGCGGCGGGCTTCAGCAGCGCGTGCAGCCGCGCCAGCGGCAGCCGCGAGATCTCCGCGAAGTCGAGCCCCGCGAACGTCACCGACAGCGACTCCGGGCGCAGGCGCTTGCCGTGGCAGACCGGGCACTCGCTGCTGATCATGTACTGCGCGGCGCGCCGCTTCATCAGCGCGCTCTGCGTCGTCGCGAAGGTGTGCAGCACGTGCCGCCGCGCGCTCGTGAAGGTGCCCATGTAGCTCGGCTCCTCCTTCCGCTTCAGCGCGCGGCGCGTCTCGGCCGGCGTGTAGCCTGCGTACACCGGGACCGTCGGCTGCTCCTCGGTGAAGAGGATCCACTGGCGATCCTTCTTCGGCAGGTCCTGCCACGGCACGTCGACGTCGTAGCCGAGCGTGACGAGGATGTCGCGGAGGTTCTGGCCATGCCACGCGGGCGGCCACGCGGCGACCGCGCGCTCGCGGATGGTGAGCGACGGGTCGGGGACCATCGACTGCTCGGTCACCTCGTACACGCGCCCCAGCCCGTGGCAGTTCGGGCACGCGCCCTCGGGCGTGTTCGTCGAGAACGCCTCGGCGTGCAGCTCCGGCTGGCCGGCCGGATACGTGCCCGCGCGCGAGTACAGCATGCGCAGCAGGTTGAACAGCGTCGTGACGCTGCCCACCGACGAGCGCGTGGTGGGCGTGCCGCGCTGCTGCTGGAGCGCGACCGCGGGCGGCAGGCCGTCGATCTCGTCGACCTCGGGGACGCCCTGCTGGTCGAACAGCCGGCGCGCGTACGGCGCCACCGACTCCAGGTAGCGGCGCTGCGCCTCGGCGAACAGGGTGCCGAACGCGAGCGACGACTTGCCCGAGCCCGAGACGCCCGTGAAGACGACGAGCGCGTCGCGCGGGATGTCGACGTCGACGTCCTTGAGGTTGTGCTCGCGCGCCCCGCGCACGCGCACGAAGCCCGGCCGTGCGCCGTTCCCGCCCCCGTCGCCGGAGTCCCTCATCGCGTCCGCTCCCGTTCGTGATGGTCGGGACGGGCGTGGGGCAGGAGTCGCGCCGTGGCGGGTGGGATCAGCTGCGGGCCACCGCGTCGCGCACGCCGTAGAACGCCTGCGCCAGCCGCCCGATGGAGCGGTTGTAGTAGAGGATCACGAGCAGCCCCAGCGCGGCCACGGCCAGCAGCGCCGGCTCGAGCGCGCCGCCGAGGCCCGCCCAGGCCAGCCCGATCGCCAGCGCCAGCGCGCTCGCCAGGTGCCCGACGGCGGTGTACGCGTTGGCGGGGACGAGCTCCATCGGGTGGTCGAAGTGGCGGCGCGCGACGCCGGCCGCGCGCACGAACAGCGGGAAGCCCGCGAGCCCCAGCAGCGCGAGCCTCGGCAGCGCGCCGGCCGCGACGAACGCCACCAGCGCGAGCGCCGCCACGCCGGCGATCGCCGGGTACACGCGGCTGGCCCGCCGCAGCCCGAGCCGCACGACCGCGGTGCGCTTGGCCACCTCGTCGTCGCTGGCCGCGTCCTGGAAGCCGTTGATGAAGAGCAGCAGCGCGACCAGGATCGACACCGGCACCGACGCCGCCAGCGCGAGCAGCGGCACCGTCCCGGCCTGCACGTACGCGCTGCCGCAGACGATCCCGACGCCGAACGCCAGCGCCACCGCCAGCTCGCCCAGGCCGCGGTTGGCCAGCCGCAGCGGCGGGCCGGTGTAGACGAAGCCGACCGCCAGCCCCGCGAGGCCGAACAGCAGCACGCCCGGCCGCCCCGCGAGCGCGAAGTACAGCCCGATCGCCGTGCTCAGCGCGCCGAAGCCGAGCATCGCCACCAGCAGCTCGGCGCGCGTCGCCAGGCCGCGCTGCAGCACGCGCGAGCCGCCCGTGAGGCCGAGGATCGGCGTGCGGTTGCGGTCGTCGGCGCCGGAGCGCTGGTCGTCGAGGTCGTTCTTGATGTTCGTGCACGCCTGCAGCGCGACCGCGGCGACGAGCGTCAGCACCGCCCAGCCCCAGCGCACCGTGCCCGTGGCCGCGAACGCGGCCGCGACGCCCACCGCCACCGACGCCGCGCTGGCGGTCAGCGAGGCCCAGCGCACCGTCTCCTTCCACACGCCCAGCCGGCGGCGCAGCAGCGCGAGGTCGCCCGCCTCCGCGGCGTCCGCCGTGCCGAAGTCGAGGATCGAGGGCGGCCGGCCGGCCACGATCTCGCCGAAGATGCGGTGCTTCATGAAGCGCGGCGTCACCCGCACGAAGGCCAGCAGGTCCGTCTGCCCCACCGAGTCGAGGTACTGCACGATCGACGAGGTGCGCATGGTCGCCTGCTTGGCGCGCTCGCGCTCCGCCGGGTCGCGCACCACCTCGGCGCGGCCGGTGACCTCCATCTCCCAGCTCGTGTGCTCCTCGCCGGTGGGCGACTCGTGCAGCAGCAGCGCGACCTCGGGCCGCGTGGTCATCTCGCGGATCTTGGGGTCGGTCTTCATCGACGCGAGGTACACGATCGGCCGCGCCGCCTCGTCGTCGGGGAGCCAGGCGCCGGGGTGCATCATCCGCACGCGGACCTCCTCGCCGGCATGGGTGCCGACGGCGACGCGCCGGGCGCTCAGCAGCGCCTCGCGGATGCGGCGGCGCGACTCGTCGACGGTGGTGGGGGCGGGGGGCGGCGCCGGGGCGGACTCGCTCATGACGGCTCTCGGACGGGACGGGACGACGGACCGACGAATCCTACCCCATTCGAACGCCGCGTGCCCCGCGATCGGCTCCCGCGGCGCCGTCCCCTGCGCGCGCCGATCCGCGCCGCGTAGCTTGCGGGCATGACGCACATCGCCTTCCTGGGAACGGGCCTGCTCGGCAGCGCCCTCGTCGAGGCCGCGCTCGGGCGCGGCGACCGGATCACCGTCTGGAACCGCACCGCGAGCAAGGCGCGGGCGCTGGAGGCCTTCGGGGCCACGGTGGCCGAGACGCCCGCCGACGCCGTGCGCGGCGCCGCGCGCGTGCACCTCGTGCTGAAGGACGACGCGGTGGTGGAGGAGGTCGTCGCCGCGCTGCGCCCGGGCCTCTCGCCGGACACGGTCGTCGTCGACCACACGACGACGCAGCCCGCGGAGACGGCCGAGCGGGCGCGCCGGCTGCAGGCGGAGGGGGTGCGCTACCTGCACTGCCCCGTCTTCATCGGCCCGGCGGCGGCGCGCGAGGGCAAGGGGACGATCATGGCCGCCGGCCCGCGCGCCGACTTCGGCGCGGTGCGCGACGCGCTCGCGCGGATGGCGCAGCGCCTGGAGTACGTCGGCGAGCGCCCCGACCTCGCGGCCGTCTACAAGCTGTGCGGCAACGCGTACATCATCGGCATCGCGGCGCTGGTGGCGGACGTGTTCAGCGTCGCCAGCGGCGCGGGCGTCCCGCCGGAGGACGTCGTGCAGGTGGTACAGTGGTTCGACCCGTCGTCGGTGATCACCGGGCGCGGGAAGAAGATGCTGGCGCGCGACCACTCGCCGAGCTTCGAGCTGGAGATGGCGCGCAAGGACGTGCGCCTGATGCAGGAGACGGCCGGCGCCCGCCCGCTGGCGGTGCTGCCGGCCGTCGCCGCGCGCATGGACGCGCTGATCGCCGAAGGGCGCGGCGCCGACGACCTCGGGGTGGTTGGCCGCGCCCCCCGCGGCGGACCGCGGCCGGGGGCGGGCGCCCGATTCCCCCGCCCCGCCGCGCGCCCCCGACCGGGCGGTGTTGGGCCGCGACGCCGTGGGCTGACCGCGGCCGGGCGCGTGCTACTTCTCCCCGCGCACGCCCGCGCTCCCGCTCAGCTTCGCGCCCGTCAGCGTCCCGATCGCGCCGAGCGTGGTCTGCGCGGCGTTGAGGCCGAGGCGGAAGTCGTCGTCGTTGAAGGTCGCGAACAGGTCGGTCGGCTGGTGCCAGTGCGGGTCCCAGCCGTTGCCGATCTGCGTGCCGCGCTCGTTCTCGCGCAGGCTGATGGCCGGCACGAGGTCCTGGAACGGGCCCGAGTCGGTGTTGGTCATGTGGCTGCCGACCGAGGCGGGATAGTCCGTCGCGTACTTCTCGTTCGCGCGCTGGAACGCCCACGCCAGCGCCTGCGAGCCGGCCGCCATCTTGGACGCCGTCTGGAACTCGATGTTGACGTCGGCCTCGGGGCGCTGCTCGCGCGCCGTCTTGCCGTCGCTGCGCGGCATGCCGTGGTCGTACAGCATCATGTCGTGCTGGATCATGCCGAGCCACTTCGGCTCGGGGTAGCGCTTCGAGCCGGCCGGCGACTCCTGGCCCTGCAGCGCCTGCCGCTGCGCGATGTAGGCGCGCGCGCCGTTGAGCCCCGTCTCCTCGTTGTTCCAGAGCACGAAGCGGATGGAGCGCTCGGTCTGCACGTCGGGGCTGCTGAAGATGCGCGCCAGCTCCATGACGATCGCGGTGCCCGAGCCGTCGTCGTTCGCGGCCTCGCCCCAGCCGATGCCGTCCATGTGCGCGCCGACGATGTACATCTCGTCGGGGCGCGTGGTGCCGACCTTCGTGCAGTAGACCTCCTGCCGCTCGCCGGGCGCGCTGGGCTGCGCGTTGAGCGCGCGCAGGCGCGCGTCGGGCTGCGCCAGCGAGTCGTTGTTGACGCCCGTGCGCGCGCGCACGCC
>CBHYLO010000059.1:0-12989 GCA_966128675.1 uncultured bacterium
TGTCTCGGCGGGGGCCGTAAAAACTGGTGGGGCCCGCCCCCTGCTCGGGCGGGGGCCCGCTCGTCGTCCTTCCCCACCCGACGCTCACTCCAGGTCGAACGGCGTCTGCACCTGGTAGCGGTCGTCCGCCAGCACCATCTGCCGGCCGGTGCGCGACGCCACGTCGAGGAGCACGGGGGCGCGCAGGTTCGCGCTCGCGCGGTCGTTCCCGCCGCCCGGCAGCGTGACGATGGCGAACACCGCGATCGCGTCGGGCGTCACGACCTGGCCCGCCTCGACGCCCATGTTCGGCACGTCGATCTCGTAGCCCGGGAACCAGTGGAACGGGTCGGCGAGCAGGAAGATCAGGTCCGACGCGTCCGCGCTCTGGAGCCAGGCCAGCCCGTCGCGCCCCGAGGGGATGAGGGCCCACCGCCGCGCCTCCGGGAAGCCGAGGAGGCCGGCCGGGAAGGTGATGAGCGCCGCCGCCGGCACCTGCAGGGGTCCGAGGAGGTCGGAGGCGATCGGGGACTCCACGGCGTCGAGCATCGGGTCGGAGGCGGTCAGCGTCGTCATCGGGTGGTTCAACGGATGTAGTCGGTGAGGCTCAGGCCCAGCACCTTCGAGGAGGCCATCATGGCGGCCTGGTAGGCGGTCTGGCGCTGCAGCATCTCGGTGATCGCGGCCTCCATCTCGACCTCGGAGAGCGAGGACTTCTCCTCGACGAGGTTGTCCTCGAGGGCCGCGAGCCCCGCGAGGACGGAGTCGACCTGGTTCTGCCGGGCGCCCACGTCGCCCAGCAGCGCCTGCACGTCGTCGAAGCCGCGGTCGAGCGCGCCCATCGCCGTGCGCATGTCGGCCGGGCTGTCGTTCTCCATCGCGATCGCGAGGTCCTCGAGCGCGGCCAGCACGCCGGTGTCGAGGAACGCCCGCTGGCCGTCGTGGGCGCCGAGCATCGTGGAGCCGGCGGCGATCTCGATCTGGCGCTCGCCGACCGGCGGGCGCGGGATGGGATCGCCCGGCGGCGCCGGCGGGACGGCGGGCGGCGTGTCGACCTGCACGAACACGCGCGTGCCGTCGGGCAGCGTGGTGGACGGGGCGAAGGGCGGCCGGCCGTCGTTGGTCGTGCCGCCGAACAGGTACTCGTCGCCGACGCGCGTGTTGCCGACCTGGATGGCCTGCTGCAGCAGCCCGCGCACCTCGAGGGCGGCGGCCCTGCGGCCCGGCGCGCCGACCGTGGCGCCGACGGTGGCGGCGGCCAGCTCCTTGGCGCGCGTCATCATGTCGGTGAGCTGGCCGAGCGCGGTGTCCTCGCCGTCCAGCCGCGCGACGACGTTCTGCACGTTGCGCTGGTACTGCGAGATGGCGCGCAGCGAGCCGCTGGCCTGCATGATCGCCGACCCCGCCGTCGGGTCGTCCGACATCTTCCGCACGCGCTTCCCGCTCGCGACGCGCTCCTGCGCCTCGGCGAGCAGCCGCTGGGAGTCCAGCAGCCGCGTGGTGAGCGATCGGGTGACGAGCGAGTTGGTGACGCGCATGGGCGGGGTGGGAGGTGCCGGGTGGTGTCGGCAGGCAACGCCAGCGGCAGCGTGGCAAGGACGCCGCACAGGGGCGGGCGGTCACGCGGCGAGGGCCGTCCGGGGCGAGTATCGGCGCTTCGTGCCGAAAAAATCACCGACGGGCGTGTGGCGGCGCGGCCGCTGTGGCTTACGCGCCGACGCCCCGGCAATATTTTCCGTCCCCATATGGCCACCATCCTCTATGTGGACGACGAGCCGGCCGTCGGGCTGATCGTCGAGGACACCCTGCGCCGGGCCGGCCACGAGGCCGTGGGGGCGCGCAACGTCCCCGAGGCGCTCCACGTGCTGGCCCGGACGGCGGTCGAGCTGATCATCTCGGACTACCGGATGCCGGGCATCACGGGGCTCGAGTTCCTCGCGATGCTGCAGCGCGAGGGGTACGACGTGCCGGTCATCATGCTCACCGGCTACGCGTCCATCGAGCACGCGGTGGCGTCGATCAAGGCCGGCGCGGTGGACTACATCACCAAGCCGGTGCGCCCCCAGCAGCTGGAGCTGGCGGTGGAGCAGGCGCTGGAGTTCGTGCGCCTGAAGCGCGAGAACGAGACGCTGCGGCACGAGGTGATGGCCATCCGCAGCGAGCGGCAGATCGTCGGCGACAGCCCGGCCATCCGCCGCGCGCTGCAGACGGTGGCGATGGCCGCGCCGACGCGCGCCACGGTGCTGCTGCAGGGCGAGAGCGGGACGGGCAAGGAGCTGTTCGCGCGCGCGATCCACGAGCAGAGCGACCGGCGCGACAAGCCGTTCATCACGCTCAACTGCGCGGCGCTGCCCGAGGGGCTGATCGAGAGCGCGCTGTTCGGCCACGAGAAGGGCGCGTTCACCGGCGCGATCAAGCGCGTGGAGGGCGCGTTCGAGCGCGCGCACCGCGGCACGCTGCTGCTGGACGAGATCAGCGAGATGCGCCTGGACCTGCAGGCCAAGCTGCTGCGCGTGCTGCAGGAGCAGGAGTTCGAGCGCGTGGGCGGCACGACGCCGATCAAGGTGGACGTGCGCATCATCGCGACGACCAACCGCGACCTGGCGACGGAGGCGCAGCAGGGGCGCTTCCGCCAGGACCTGTACTACCGCCTGAGCGTGATCCCGATGTCGATCCCCGCGCTGCGCGAGCGCCCGGAGGACATCCCGCTGCTGGCGTTCCGGTTCGCGCTGCGCACGGCCGAGGACACGGGCAAGCGGCTGGACGGGATCGCGCCGGAGACGCTGGCGCTGCTGCAGCGCTATCCGTGGCCGGGCAACGTGCGCGAGCTGCAGCACGTGATCGAGCGCGCGGTGATCCTGTCGCCCGACCCGCTGCTGCCGCCGCACGCGCTGGAGGCGGAGCGCTTCGGCCTCACGCGCGCGAGCACGGTCGCGGGCGCGATCGACGGCCCGTCGCCGCTGCGCGCGCTGGCCGCGGGCTTCGGCCGCGCGCTCCCGAGCGCCATGGGCAACGGCGCCACCGGCCACGCCGCCGACGACGCGTCCGACGACCCGATGCGCGTGGTCCTGCGCTCGCTGGACGTGAACGAGGCGGAGAAGGTGCTGATCACGCGCGCGCTGGAAGTCGCGCAGCAGAACCGGACGCGCGCGGCCGAATTGCTCGGGATGAGCGTGCGGACGCTCCGCAACAAGCTCAATACGCCCGGAAAGGCGGAGGACTGAACGGCGGAGGACGGAACGGCGGAGAACGAAGACGCGTGAAACGATGAAGCGGACCCTTTGGCTTGAAGCGTCAAGCTCGAAGGGTCCGCTGTTCCGTTTCACGCCTTTCCGTTCTCCGCCGCTCCGTCCTCCGCCTCATCGTCCTCCGCCGTCGGCCGTTCAAACGGCTCCATGTGCACCAGCACCCCGTGCACCCGCGGCACCGCCGCGCGGATGGCGCCCTTCACCTTGCCGCTGAGGACGTGCGCGGCGTCCAGCGGGGTGCGGCCGTCGGCCTGCACGTGGATGTCGACCCAGAGCGCGGTGCCGGCGCGGCGGACCACCAGCTTCTCGACGTCCAGCACGCCCTCCACCGCGCGCGCGGCGCGCTCCACCGGGCCCACGACCTCCTGCCCCGGCATCCGGTCCATCAGGTCGTGCAGCGCCGGCCGCAGCAGCTGCACGCCGTTGTAGGCGATCACCCCCGAGGCGAACAGCGCCGCCCAGTCGTCGGCCGCCGCCCAGGCCTGCCCCGCGCCCATCCGCGTGGCGACCCGCGCGACGGCGCTCCCCAGGAAGGCGGCGGCCGAGGTGATCGCGTCGCTCAGGTGGTGGCCCGCGTCGGCGCTGACGGCCGTGCTGTCCATCGACGAGCCCAGCGCGCCGACCCGCCGCGCGAGCAGCCACTTCACCCCCACCACCGCCACCAGCACGCCGAGCGTCCAGGGGGCCGGCGGGCGGTGCGGCGTCAGGATCTCGCGCACCGCCTCCGCCGCGATGCCGAGGGCGGCCACGATCAGCATCAGCGAGACGACCGCGGCCGCCAGCGCCTCCGCCTTGCCGTGTCCGTAGGGGTGGTTCTCGTCGGCCGGCTGGGCGGCGATGTGCAGCCCGCCCCACACCACCAGCGACGCCACGATGTCGGCCGTCGACTCGACCGCGTCCGCCACCAGGGCGTACGTGTGCCCGAAGATCCCGGCGGCCAGCTTCACCGCGGCCAGGAGGGCGTTGATCACCAGCCCGGTCTGGGCGGCGCGGATCGCGGCGCGGTGCGCCGGGGCGACTGCGGGTACGGCGGACGACATGGCGCCGAATCTAGCGGGACCGGCCGGGCGGCCCGAGGCGGCCGGGAACGGGCATTGCCCAGGAGGGGGGCCTCTCGATCACCCCCAGCCCCACCCGACCATGCTGCGACTCCTGGCCTCCGGCCTGCTCACCCGCTCCGCCTCGCGCCGCATCGCGCGCGTGATCCCGAACCCGCTGGTCCGCACGCTCGCCGTGGCGGCCACGGGCTACGCCGTCAGCCGCCTGCTGGCCCCGAAGGCCAAGGCGTTCGCCGCCGCCCACCCGAAGAGCCGGCTCGGCCGCCTGGCCCTCGGGTGACCGGACGGCCGGGCCGCTGAACGGGCGTCAGGCGGAGGGGGTGGAGCGCATGTACACGGCGCCCACCTCCTGCGCCCGCAGCACCGCGTAGACCCCCGACGGCTGCAGCACGACCCCCGGCACGAGGTGCGCGCGCACCTCCGCCCGCACCGCCTCGGGCGTCTGCGTCGTGCGGCGCGCGATACCGCCGATGAGGTTCTCGAGCGCGACGTTGCACGCCAGCACCACGCCACCGTCGCGCACGATCCCCTCGAGGTTGGGCTCCGGCTGCCCCTCGAGCATCACCGCGAAGTTCCCCTCGGGCTTCGGCGCGTCCGGCAGCGGCCGTGCGTACGGGTTCCGCTCGGCCGGCTTCTTCGAGACCGGGTCGTTGACCTTCCGCGTCTCGCCGAGCTTGTACTTGGCCCACAGCGCGTCGTCGATCGCCAGCACGGTCGCCGCGTGGCGGATGACGACCACCGGCACCGCCGCCTGCGCGTCGGCCGCGCCCAGCGCGTCGCGGTAGCCGCGCCGGAAGAGCCACGCCTGCCAGAGCCCCAGCCCGTCGGAGACCTCGGGCGAGTCGAAGACCGCGCGGTGCTTCGCGGCCCGCACGCGCGCGGTCCACGAGTCGTCGAAGGCGGGGGCGGCGCCCGCGGCACCCGCGGCCGGCGTGGCGGCCGTCGCGACGCCCTGGGCGCCCGCGGTGCTCGCGGCGCAGCCGACGGTCGAGAGGCCGGCCGTCGCGAGGCCGGCGGCGGCGAGCTGCGCGAGGAAGTCGCGGCGGGGCGTGGTGTCGCTCGTGGACTCGCTGGACACGGGACGGGAGGAGGCGTGGGGAGTGGGAAGGGACGGCGCCGGAACGTACGACGGGGGACGCCCTGCGGCGCCCCCCGTCACCATCATCGTGGCCGGGCCGCGGTCACCAGATCTGCGCGCGCAGCGCGGCCGGGCGCACCATCTTGTCGCCCTCCTTGCAGCCGAACGCCGCGCGGAACTCCGGCATGTTGGACAGCGGGCCGTTCACGCGCCACATCCCCGGCGAGTGCGGGTCCGTCTGCACCTGGTTGCGCGCGGCCTCGTCGCGCTGGAGCGTGCGCCACACCTGCGCCCAGCCGAGGAAGAAGCGCTGCTCGGGCGTGAAGCCGTCGATCGCCTCGCGCGGCTTCCCCTCGTAGGCCTTCTGCATCGCGGCGTAGGCGATGGTCAGCCCGCCCAGGTCCGCGATGTTCTCGCCGAGCGTGAGCTGGCCGTTCACCCGGGTCACGCTGTCGACGACCGTGTAGCCGTTGAACTGGTCGACGACCTTCTGCGCCTCGGCCTTGTACTTCGCGGCGTCGGCGGCCGTCCACCAGTCGCGCAGGTTGCCCTTCGCGTCGTACTGGCGGCCCTGGTCGTCGAAGCCGTGCGACATCTCGTGGCCGATGACCGCGCCCATCGCGCCGTAGTTCACGGCGTCGTCGGCGTTCGGGTCGTAGAACGGCGACTGGAGGATGCCGGCCGGGAAGACGATCTCGTTCCAGCTCGGGTTGTAGTACGCGTTGACCGTCGGCGGCGTTATGCTCCACTCGGTCTTGTCGATCGGCCTGCCCAGCTTGGCCCAGCTGCGCGCGCGGTTGAAGTCCTGCACGCGCTTGAGGTTCGCGAGGTAAGGCCCGTCCTGCACGTCGAGCGCGGAGTAGTCGCGCCACCTGTCCGGGAAGCCGATCTTCGGCGTGAACGCGGCCAGCTTGGCGAGCGCCTGCTGCTTGGTGGAGTCGCTCATCCACGCCGCGGTCGTGATCTTGTCGCGCAGCGCGGCGCGCAGGTTCTCGACCATCGCCAGCGCGCGCTGCTTGTCCTTCTCGGTGAAGGTGCGGCGCACGTACTCCTGCCCCACCGCCTCGCCGAGCGCGCCGTTGGTGGTGTTGGTGCAGCGCTTGGCGCGCGGCTGCTGCTCCTTGGCGCCGCTGAACGTCGCGCCGAAGCGGAACGCCTCGTTGACGAACGCGCTGCTCAGCGCGCCCGCCGCGGCGTCGATCGCGTGGTAGCGCAGGTAGGCGCGCCACGTCTCGACCGGCTCGGAGGCGAGCAGCGAGTCGACGGCCCGGAAGTACGCGGGCTGGCGCACGTTCACCTCGGTGAACGCGGGCGCGCCCTGCGCCTTGAAGAAGGCGCCCCAGTCGATGTGCGGCGTCGTCTTCTGGAAGTCGGCGAGCGACATCTTGTTGTAGACGGCGTTCGGGTCGCGCATGGCGACGCGCGACATGCTGGCCTGCGCCATCTTCGTCTCGACCGCGAGCACGCGCTCGGCGTCCGCCTTCGCGGTCGCGGCGTCGGCGCCCGTGAGCTCGAAGTACTTCGCCGCGTGGGCGACGAACGCCTCGCGGACCGACTTGCTGCGCGCGTCGTCCTTGAGGTACAGGTCGCGGTCGGGGAGGCCGAGGCCGCCCTGGCTGGCGGTGACGATCAGCGCGCTGCTGTTCTTGGCGTCCGACTGCGGCCCGGCCCCGAACGGCGCCAGCCCCGCCTCGGCCTCCAGCGGCCCGAGGGCGCGCGCGAGGTCCTGGTGCGACCGGATGCCGTCGATGCGGGCGAGCAGCGGCTTGATGGGCGTCCAGCCGCCCGCCTCCAGCGCCACCGAGTCGATGCACGACCGGTAGAAGGCGCCGATGCGCTGGACGTTGGCCTGCGGGGAGTTCTTCGCGTTCACCACCGGGACGGTGCGCACGGACTGGCGGTCGGGGCGGCCGGCGGTGCGGGCGTCGGGCTTCGGCTGGGCGGCGGCGGCCTCGACGATCTGGCGCAGCACGCCCTCGTTCTTGTCCGCGAGCTCGTTGAAGGCGCCCCAGCGCGAGTAGGCGGCGGGGATGGTGCTCCGCTTCAGCCAGCCGCCGTTGGCGAACTGGTTGAAGTCGGCGCACGGGGCGCAGGTGGTGTCGAGGTTCGCGGGGTCGAGGCCGCGGGAGCGGGCGGGCGCCTGGGCGGCGAGGGGCGCGGCGATCGACAGGCCCGCGAGGGCGAGGAGCGCGAGACGGGACATGACTCGGTACGGCGGAGGACGGTCCGACGGAGGACGGAACGGCGGAGGGCGGAACGGCGTGGAACGAAACGGCGGAGACCCTGAGCGGCCTCCGTCGGCCTTCCAGCCTCGGAGTGTACCCGTCGAGGCGGCGCGTGCTCCAGACGTGGTGACACCGATTTCACCATCCCGGAACGACGGCCATTTCCGTCCCCGGCGGCCGTCCGGGGCCGGCAGAAAGTGCCAGACGGCAGCTTCTGCCGACCGAGGCGACGAACGGCGGAGGGGCCGCGCGATGCGCGCAACCATAGGCCGGACAACGGCTTGCGCGAGCGGGACGGCACGGCGCGGCGGTTGCCTTCCGGCGGGTGCCTCCCTCCTGCCCCTCCGTCCATGCCCTTCGGCTTCATCAACCGCGTCTCCTCCGCCGCGTCGCTGCGCAATGCGCTGGACGTCAGCGCCGCCCGGACGCGCGCGATCGGCGACCGGGTCGCCAAGGCGTCGCTCAACGGCGGCGACGGCTTCGCGCTGGCGGCAACTTCTGCCGAGAGCTCGGAAGGGGCCAAGCCCGGCCCGCCGGTGGACCTGGAGGGGGAGATGGTCAGCCTCGCCGACGAGCAGCTCCGCTACGAGGCCACGGCCAAGCTCCTCGAGAAGACGTACTCGACGATCCGGCTGAGCCTCCGCGACCGCTGATCCGGTAGACGCCCATGCCCTCGATCCCCAAGCTCGGCCTCCTCCCCGCCTTCGCGCCGCAGTCGCCGGTGCGCCCGATGTTCCGCTCGATGGCGATCGCCGCGAGCGGGCTGTCGGCGCAGCGCCAGCGCCTGGAGACGATCGCCACCAACCTGGCCAACGCGGAGACGACCCGCGGCCCGGACGGGACGCCGTACAAGCGCAAGGTCGCGGTGATGCAGACCGCCACCGCGGAGACGCAGCTGTTCGGCGCGACCACCCCGGCAGGACTTGCCGGCACGGTCTCGAACCCGGTCCCGCCGTTCGGCAACAACGCCTTCCAGGTCCCGGCGCTCGCGGCCCTCCAGCCGCGCGGCGACTCCGACGCGATCCCGCTCCCGCTGGGCAACGACGACGGCCTGCACGGCGTCCGCGTGGCCGGGATCGCGGAGGACCAGACCGAGGGCCCGCTGGTCTACGACCCGTCGCACCCGGACGCGGACGGCAACGGCTACGTGCGCTACCCGAACGTCCGCGTGACCGACGAGATGATCGACATGCTCGACGCCCGCCGGATCTACGACGCCAACGCGACGGTCTTCCAGTCGGCGAAGGCGATGCTCAAGAAAGCACTAGAGATCTAGCACGGCTCCGCGACGCCCGGCGCTCCGCGCTCGGCGCTCGCGCTGCCGCCGTGACACAGTGAGCGCCGAGCGCCGAGCGCCGAGCGTTCGGAAGAAACCCGAGATCTTCGCCGTCCCATGTCCGTCTCCAACGTCAACAACAACCCGCTCGCCGCCGCGCTCCGCGGCGCCGGCCGTCCGCTGTCCAACGGCGTGCAGCCGGGCGCGGGCCACGCCGGGCACGCCGGCGCCGTCCGGCCGCAGGCGGCCCCCGCGCCCGCCGCGCTCCGGCCGCAGCAGCCGCTGGCCGCCGTGCAGCCGTCGCTGCCGGCCGTGCCGCCGGCGGGCACCGACCCGGCGCTGTGGAGCGTGCTGACGGGCGAGGAGCGGGCGTTCTTCGCCAAGGCCGCCACCATGGGCCCGCTGACCTACAGCCGCATCTCGGCCGGCGTCAGCCAGCTCCAGGGCGGCGCGCCCGCGCCGGCCGGCGCGATGATCGGCGGCCGCCTCGACATCCGCGCCTGAGGCCCCGACCATGGCCGACGCGATCTCCGGCATCACCAGCCGCATGGCCCAGCTGGGCGCCTACGGCCAGGGGCCGCTGGGCGGGCTGGGCGGGCTGCGCGGCGTCGACACCGGCGCCATCCAGGTCCCCGCGGGCGCGCCCGAGACGGGCGGCAGCGGGGCGAGCTTCGGCGACACGCTGAAGCAGTTCATCGGCGGGGTGTCGGACGCCCAGGACGCGGCCGGCGACCTGCGCGACAAGTTCGTCCGCGGCGAGAACGTCGAGCTCCACCAGGTGATGGCCGCCAGCGAGGAGGCCAGCCTCTCGCTCGAGATGATGGTCGAGCTGCGCAACAAGGTCACCGAGGCCTACCGGACGCTCATCAGCATGCAGTAGCGCGGCGTCCGCCCCGCTCGCGCCGCCCCGCCGGGGGGCGGGGCCCCCCCCCGCCCGCGCGCGGCCCCCCGGCGGCCCGGGGGCGCGGCGGCGCCCCCCCCCCCGCCGGGCGCCCGCTCGCCACGCCGCGAGCGGGCGCCCGCGTGCATCCGGGGCGACCGAGCGGCAATCCCGGCCGCTCCCGGGCCGGCAGGAATTGCCGTCCGGGCACGTTCGGACCGGGGCGGCAGATTCGACCGAGAACGGTAAGTCGCTCAGCGACAGCGACTTGAGCGAAAACACCGAGGCGGTACGCAGACTGCCTCTACGGTGGGCACCACGGCGACCCGGGCTCTCCCTCCCGCCCACGCCGTCCCGCCTCGCTCCCGCCCCGTGTCCTCCTCCCTGCTCGATCCCATCCAGCCCCTGCTCGACCGGATCGGCGGCGCCCGTCGCGCCGGCATCCTGCTCGTGGGGCTCGTCACCGCCGGCCTGATCTTCGGCGTGTCGCGCTGGGCCACGGCCCCGGTGTGGGTGCCCGCCTTCGCCGGCGTGCCGGTGGAGAGCGTCGGCAAGATGACCGACAAGCTGACCGAGGCGGGGATCGCCTTCCAGCTGGAGAAGGGCGGCTCGGAGATCCAGGTCCGCACCGAGGACCTCGCCAAGGCCCGCGTCGCGCTCGCCCGCGAGGGGCTGCCGTCGGCCGGCCGCCCGGGCCTCGAGCTGTTCGACCAGCCCAGCTGGGGCATGACCGACTTCACGCAGCGCATCAACTACCGCCGCGCGCTCGAGGGGGAGCTGGAGCGCACGATCGGGAAGATGCGCGGCATCGAGCACGCGCAGGTCCACGTGGCGATGGCGGAGAACGCCGTCTTCCGCCGCACCGACCGCCCGCTCGAGGCCTCCGTCGTCCTCAAGCTCGCCGGCGGCGAGACGCCGCCCGCCGACGTCGTGCGCGGCATCGCGCACCTCGTGGCCGCCAGCGTCGACGGCCTCGACTCCGACCACGTGACCGTCGTCGACGACGGCGGCCGCATGCTCACCCTCGACGCCGAGGATGCGTCGCTGGCGGGGCTCACGAGCCGGCAGCTCGCCGTGCAGCGCGAGGTCGAGAGCTACCTGGAGAAGAAGGCGCAGTCGATCGTCGGCCAGATCGTCGGCGGCGCCAACGCCCGCGTGCAGGTCTCCGCGCTGGTGAACTTCGACCGCGTCGAGCGCATGACGCAGGCGGTCGATCCCGACAAGCAGGCGGTGGCCACCGAGCAGCGCGCCGAGATCACGCCGGGCGCGCAGGGCGGCGCGGCGTCGAGCAACGTCGCGACCAGCTACGAGACCACGAAGAGCACCGAGAGCTTCAGCGGCGCGATCGGCAACGTGAAGCGCCTGACGGTCGCGGTGCTCGTGAACGACCGCGCGGTGCCCGGTCCGAAGCCGTCGGCGCTGCCGCGCACGTCGGCCGAGCTGGCGCGCATCGACACGCTGGTGCGCAACGCGGTGGGCGTCGACAGCGCGCGCGGCGACAAGCTCTCGGTCGTCAACGTCGCCTTCGACGGCGCGCCGGTGGCGGTCGCCGACTCGGTGCCGCAGGACCTCTGGACGAAGGTGTCGCAGGTGCAGAAGCCGCTGGTCACCGGCGGCGCGCTGCTGGCGATCCTGCTGGTCGCGGTGCTGACGATGCGGTCGCTGCGCCCCGCGAAGCCGGCGCTCGATCCGGCGCTGGCGCGCGTGACCGCCGGCGCCCCCGGCGTCACCGCGACGGCCGCGCTGGGCGCCGGCGCGTCCGCCGCGCTGAGCGCGGACGAGGTGCGCGCGCTCGGCTCCGGCGAGGGCGAGCGGCACTCGCAGGTCGTGATCGCGGGCCCCGAGGCGCACGACCCGATCGTGCTGCGCGAGGTCGCGAACCCGGTGCGCGACCAGGTGGTCGCCATCATCGAGCAGCGCCCCGAGGCGGCGACGCGCGTCGTCCGCAACTGGCTGAAGCAGGACTGAGACAGAGCCGCCCCGATGAAGACCTCGACCGCCCTCGCGCAGTTCACCGAGTCCAAGGCCATGCTGCACGGCCGCCCGCTGACCGGCCGCCAGAAGGTCGCCGTGCTGTGCATGGCGGTCGGCACCGAGTTCGCCGCCAAGATCACCACCGGCCTCTCGAACGACGAGGCGGAGATGATCTCGTTCGAGATCGCGCAGCTCGACCGCATCCCGCAGGAGCTGATGGAGGTCGTGCTCGCCGAGTGGCTCGAGAGCACGCTCGGCATCGCGTCGCTGACGACGGGCGGCCTGGAGTACGCGCGCGAGGTGCTGGAGAAGGCGTACGGGAAGTCGCGCGCCGACGGCATCCTGCGCCGCATCACGAGCCAGCTGGCCGACACGGCCGGCCTGCACCGCCTGCGCAAGGCCGACCCGCAGCAGCTGGCGACGACGCTGCGCGGCGAGCACCCGCAGACGGTGGCGCTGGTGCTCGCGCACCTCGACCCGCCGCACACCGCGGCGATCCTGCGCGAGATGCCGACCGCGTTCGGCGGCGAGGTGCTCTACCGCATGGCGCGCATGGAGAAGGTCTCGCCGGAGATGCTGCAGCTCATCGAGCGCGCGCTCTCCAGCGACGCGGACCTCAACTTCTCGCAGGGCATGTCGGCCGCCGGCGGCCCGGCCGCGGTGGCGTCGGTGCTCAACCTCGTCAGCGGCACGCTCGAGAAGGAGCTGCTGGAGGGCGTCTCGGAGCGCGACACGATGCTCTGCGAGCAGATCAAGAACCTGATGTTCGTCTTCGAGGACCTCGTGACCCTCGACGACAAGTCGCTGCAGCGCCTCCTGCGCGAGGTCGAGGCCAAGCAGCTCGCGCTGGCGCTCAAGGCGGCCAGCGAGGAGCTGAAGGGCAAGATCCTCGGCGCGATGTCGCAGCGTGCGGTCGCCGCGCTCAAGGAGGAGATGGAGTTCATGGGCCCGGTGAAGATGCGCGATGTCGAGGCGGCGCAGTCGGCCATCGTCTCGCAGGTCCGCAAGCTCGAGGAGACGGGCGAGATCGTGCTGAGCGCCGGGAGCGACGATGTCCTCGTCTGACCCGCGGCGCGCGCCGGTGCGCGGCGCCGTGCTCGGTCCCGACGCGCTGGCCGCGTTCGGCCTCGCCGCCAGCGGCGCCGCCGGCGTCACGGGCGCCTGGCAGACGCGCGACCTGGCCGACGCGGGCGCCGCGCCCGGCGCGTCGCCCGCCGCGCTGGTAGCCATTGCCGCGTTCGACGCGTGCGATGCGTTCGATGCGTTCGACG
>CBHYLO010000060.1:0-12953 GCA_966128675.1 uncultured bacterium
CTCGGCGCGTTCACGAACTTCGGCGGCGGCGCGCGACCCGGTGCACAGCGCCCCGGTGCGAGCGGCCCCGCCGGCGCGCCGGGCGCGGGCGGCGCGGGCTTCGACTTCTCGAACATCGACGTCGGCGGCATCGGCGGCTTCGGCGACATCTTCAGCACGCTCTTCGGCGGCGGCGCGCGCCCGGGCGGGCGCCGCGGGGCGGCGGCGGGCCCGGCGCGCGCGGGGACCAGCGCGCGCCCCGGCCGCCCCCCCGCGCGCCGCGGCCCCGGGCCCGGGCGCGCGCGGCGGGCCGGAGGCGGGCCAGTCGCTCGAGGTCACCATCGAGATCCCGTTCCGCACCGCGGCGCTCGGCGGCAAGGTGCCCGTGGAGCTCGAGGTCACCGAGGAGTGCGGCACCTGCCGCGGCAGCGGCGGCGCGCCCGGCGCGTCGATGAAGCAGTGCCCCGAGTGCAGCGGCCGCGGGACGATCTCGTTCGGCCAGGGCGGCTTCGCCGTCAACCGGCCGTGCCCGATGTGCCTCGGCCGCGGGCAGATCCCGTCGGAGCCGTGCCCGACGTGCAAGGGCGCGGGCCAGGTCCGCACGCGCAAGAAGGTGCTCGTCACCGTGCCCGAGGGCGCCGACACGGGCACGCGCCTGCGCCTCAAGGGGCAGGGCGGGAAGGGGCCGCACGGCGGTCCGCCGGGCGACCTCGTGATCAACTTCGCCGTGACGCCCGACCGCTTCTTCAAGCGCGAGGGGCTCGACGTCATCGCCACCGTGCCGCTCAACGTCGCGCAGGCGACGCTCGGCTCCAAGATCTCGGTGAAGACGCTCGACGGGAAGAAGGCCACCGTGCGCATCCCGGCCGGCACCGCCAGCGGCCGCCGCTTCCGCATCCGCGGGCAGGGCATCCCCAAGGGCGAGCACCGCGGCGACATGATCGTCGAGACGACGATCACGGTGCCCGAGTCGCTGAGCGACGAGCAGCGCGCGCTGATGGAGAAGTTCGCGGAGGCGGCGAACCTGCGGCACTGACGCCGCCGGTGTGAACTCCCGGGCGGTGTGCTCGTCCTGAGGAGGACCCGGCTTCTCCTCAGACCATGCACGCGCACGTGTCCGACGCCGCACGACCTCCGCGCCTCCACCGTCTCCGCTCGCTCGCCTGCGCCGCGCTGTCGGCGCTCGCCGCGTGCACCGATCCGTCGTCCGCGCCCGCGGGACCGCTCGCGGTCACGGTCACGCCCGCCGCCATCACGTGCGCGGCGGGGCGCGCGGTCACCGTGCGCGCGCGCGTCTCCGGAAGCGCGACGCGGCCGAAGGTCGCGTTCACCGCGGCCGACGGGCACACGACGGTGCTGGGCAGCGGCGACACCGCGACGGTGCGCTGCACGAGCCGCGGGTCCGGCTCGGTCGTCGCGTGGGTCGTGGACGGCTGGCGGCAGGCGCTCGTGCGCGTGCCGGTCGTCGTCGAGCCGCGGCCGACGAGCATCGTGCTCTTCGCGACGCCCAAGATGCTCCCGGACTTCGAGCATCCGCGGCCCGGCGTGGTCGAGTTCCTGAAGCACTACGAGGCGCTGACGGCGCGCGCCTCCGAGGTCGTGGTGATCTTCGCCGTCGGCAACAGCGAGCACATGCTGATGTACCGCGGGCCACGGTTCGCCGACGACTCGGTGATGTGGGCGCGCTACACGAACGGGAAGGACGTCCCGGCGTTCGATCGCAAGCTGCGCTTCCGCCAGATCGCGGGCATCGTGCGCGCCTTCCGCGAGGAGGGCGCGGCGCTCGGCCGGAAGGTGAAGGTGTTCGACCAGATCGACCCGGGGCCCGAGATGGCGTGGGAGTACTGGAAGTACACGCGCCACCCCGAGTGCATGGACCTGCGCTTCGACAGCTTCGACATCCGCGGGCGGCTGCGCCCGGACTCGCTGACGTACGCGAGCGCGCCCGGCGGCGCGCCGGCGGGGAAGCTGTGCGGGGAGTTCATCGTCGACCAGGCGGCCGAGTACCTGCGCGACCTGGGCTTCGACGGGATCCTGTACGGCAACCAGTTCGGCACGCGCGGCAAGTGGGAGCCGGGGCGCGGCCCGGGCTACAGCGCGGCCGAGGCGGCGGCGATCCAGTCGTTCCTCGACTACTCGCGCCGCGCGTTCGGCGCGCGCGAGATCATGTGGTTCGACTCGTACAACAACGTCGACGTCGAGCGCACGACGTTCAGCTTCCCGTCGACGGGCTACCAGGCGTTCGACTACCTGATGGCGTCGGGCTTCTGCGTCATCACCGACACGCCGCGCTACCTCGACAACCTGAAGAGCAAGCTGACGCTCGTGCCCGGGCCGCGCATCCTCGCGACGCTGGACTACGTGGACCCGTGGTACACGTACGCCTCGATGCGCGACTTCCCGGACGAGTCGCGGCGCCTCGAGGACATCGCGGTGCAGTACCGCGACCGCATCGACGGGCTGGTGTTCTTCGCCAACGGCCCGGATGGCGCGCCGGTGCCGCGCGAGAGGATCGACGCGTTCGCGGCGCGCTTCTACGGCAACTGAGGCGGCGTCAGGCCGCGAGCACCGGCAGCGCGAGCCGCTGGCCCACCGCGGCGTCGATGAAGCCGCCGCCGAGCAGCCGCGCGCCGTCGGACAGCACCGCGGACTGCCCGGGCGTGATCGCGGCGACGGGCTCCTGCAGCGCCAGCTCCACGAGGTCGCCCTCCGCGCGCACCAGCTCCGCGGCCACGGCGCGCGCGCGGTGCCGCACCTGCACCTCGAGCATCGTGCCGACGGGCGGTGCGTCGACCAGCCAGTTCACGCCGCGCGCGACGAGCCCGCGCCCGAGCAGCTGCTCGCGCGGGCCGATGACGACCGCGCGGTCGGCGGGGCGGATCGCGACGACGTACATCGGCTCCGCGAAGCCGCCGGGCAGCCCGCGCCGCTGGCCGATGGTGAAGCGCGCGTGCCCCGCGTGCTCGCCGACCACGCGCCCGTCCGCGGTGACGATCGGGCCGCGCGCCAGCGACGGCGCGTCGGCGCCCAGGCGCTGGCGGATGATCTTCGTGTGGTCGCCGTCGGGGACGAAGCAGATGTCCTGGCTCTCGACCTTCTCCGCGATCACCGTGAGCCCCAGCTGCCGCGCCATCGCGCGCGTCTCGGCCTTCGTGCCGTCGCCGACGGGCAGCAGCATGCGCGACACGACCGCGCGGTCGATGCCCCACAGGAAGTACGTCTGGTCCTTCGACGGGTCCTGGCCGCGCAGCAGCCGGCCGTCCTGCACGCGCGCGTAGTGGCCCGTCGCGATCCACCGCGCGTCGATCGCGTCCGCCTTGCGCAGCAGGTCGCGGAACTTCGTGAAGGTGTTGCAGCGCACGCAGGGGATCGGCGTGCGCCCGCGCGCGTACTCCTGCACGAAGTCGTCGACGACGTCGGCGCCGAACCGGTCCTCCAGATTCAGCACGTAGTGCGGCACGCCGAGCTGCTGGCAGACGCGCCGCGCGTCGTCGATCGAGTCGAGCGAGCAGCACGGGCGGTCGGGCACCTCCTCCCCGTAGCAGAACAGCTTCATCGTCGCGCCGACGACGTCGTAGCCCTGCGCGACCAGCAGCGCGGCGGCGACCGACGAGTCCACGCCGCCGCTCATCGCCACCAGCACGCGCTCGCGCGTGCCCGACGGCGTGCTCACCACTCCGACGTCGCGCTGGCGGCGGCGCGCGCGCGCTCGACCAGTCGCGGGAAGAGCGTCGCGACGCGCTCCATCTGCTCCGGCGTCGAGAGGCAGCCGAAGCTCAGGCGGATCGCGCCCGACGCGAGGTCCGGCGGCACGCCCATCGCCGTCAGCACGTGCGACGGCGCCGCGCTCCCGGTCTGGCACGCGGAGCCGCCCGACGCCGCGATCCCCTGGAGGTCGAGCGCCATCAGCAGCGACTCGGAGTCGATGCCGGGGACGGACACGCTGCACACGTGCGGCGCGCGCTCGCCGCCGCGGCCGTGGATGACGGCGTCCGGCACCGCGGCCAGCAGCCGCGCCTCGAACGCGTCGCGCAGTGCGCCGAGGCGCGTACACTCGGCGCCGTGCTCGCCCAGCGTCAGCTCGCACGCCACGGCCAGACCGACGGCGAAGGCGACGTTCTCGGTGCCGGGGCGGCGGCCGCGGTCCTGCGCGCCGCCGTAGAGCATCGGCTCCAGCGGCGTGCCGCGGCGGATGAAGATCGCGCCGATCCCCTTGGGCGCGCCGATCTTGTGGCCGGAGATCGTGAGCAGGTCCACCGGCAGCGTCGCGACGTCGATGGGCAGCTTGCCGAACGCCTGCACCGCGTCCGTGTGGAACGTCGCGCCCACGTCCTTCGCGCGCGCCGCCAGCTCGGCGATCGGCTGCACGACGCCGACCTCGTTGTTCACCCACATCACCGAGCACACCGCGACGTCGTCGCGCACCGCGGCGTCGTACGCCTCGCGCACGATCTGCCCGTCGCGGTCCACCGGGACGATGCGCTCGTCCGCGCCGTCCTCGGCCGCGTGGTGCACCGCCGCCAGGATCGCCTTGTGCTCGATGGGCGACGTGACGATCGCGGGCCGGCCGCTCGCGCGCCGCGCGCGCCAGGTGCCGAAGATCGCGAGGTTGTCGCCCTCGGTGCCGCCGGACGTGAAGCACACCTCGTCGGTGTGCGCGCCCAGGCACCTCGCGACGCGCTCGCGCGCCTCGTCGAGCGCCGTGCGGGCCTCGCGCCCCCAGCGGTGCGCGCTCGACGGGTTGCCGAACCGCGGGCCGAGGAACGGCTCCATGGCGGCGCGCACTTCGTCGCGCACCGGGGTGGTGGCGGCGTGATCGAGGTAGATGGGCTCGGGCATGCCGAAAGATATGCCTGGCCGGCGCCCGCGGAATCGCTGGGGGGATGCGGGCAGCGGAGTGCGGATCCTAAGATCAGGGGTCCCGAGGCCGGATCCGCAGCCCGCCGCCCGCCGCGTCTTGTACTCCACGTGCCTGTCCTGCCACGCCCCCCTCGGGCGCAACGCCGTGCTGGAGGCGTTCCCCGTGGGGCGCCGCCTGGCCTACGACGCGGAGAAGGGGCGCCTCTGGGTGGTCTGCCGGCGCTGCGAGCGGTGGAACCGGACGCCGGTCGTGGAGCGCGGGGAGGCGATCGAGGCGGCCGAGCGGCTCTATCGCGGGACGCGGCTGCGGGCGGCGACCGACCAGGTCGGGCTGGCGCGCGTGGGGGACGGGCTGGAGCTGGTGCGCATCGGGCGGCCGCTGCGGCCCGAGTTCGCGGCCTGGCGCTACGGCGACCAGTTCGGGCGCCGGCGCACGCGGATGGCGGCCGTCGCGGGCGCCGGGATGCTGGGGGTGGGTGCCCTCATCGCCGGCGGCGTCGCGGCGGGCATCGGCGCCGGCCTGTTCATCGGCCTGGGCCGGTCGGCCGCGCAGCGCCTGGTCCGGGGGGATCCGGACGCCGTCGTCGCCCGCGTTCCGTACCTGCCGGATCACCCGGTGATCGTGACCCGCCGGATGCTCGCCACCACGCGCATCGTGGACGCGGCGGACGGTGTGCTCGGCCTCGAGGTGCGCGCGAGCCGGGCGCGGTGGTCGTTCGAGGGCGAGGAGGCGGAGCGCGCGCTCGGTCAGCTCATCCCCGCGGTGAACCGCTTCGGTGGGTCGGCAGGCACCGTCCGCGGCGCCGTCGCGCGCATCGAGGAGGCGGGCGGCCCCGAGGGCTACCTCGCGCGGCTGCGCACCATCGCGGCGGGGACGCGCGCGCCCGTGCGCGAGACCGAGTCGCACTGGTGGGGCAGGGACGAGATCCCGCAGACGGGGCTCTTCGCGCTGCGGCCGGTCGACCGCCTGGCCATCGAGATGGTCGCCCACGAGGAGCGCGAGCGGCGCGCGCTGCTCGACGGCGAGCTGGCGTCGCTGGAGCGCGCGTGGCGCGAGGCGGAGGAGATCGCCGCCATCGCCGACGACCTGCTGGTGCCGCAGGGACTGGGCGCGCGTCTCGCGGCGCTGCGCGGGCGCTAGCGAGCAGCCTCGCGGCGGGGGCGGACCGCGAACGGCATTGCAAGGAAGGGATCTGAAGAGATCGGATCAGTGCGGAGGGCTCCGCGTGGCGGCGAGGGATCTCGCATCGCGCGGAGCCATCCGCCGTTATCCGCCGTTCTCGGATTGCTTCCTCGCCAATGCCGTTCGCCGTTCGGGCCCGGCGCGCCTCACTCGTCCCGCGCGACCCGCACCGCGCGCGCCGGCGCGCCGTCCAGCCCCTCGACCCGCAGCGGCGGCGCGAGCAGCTCGTAGCGCCCGGCCGGCACGTCGCGCAGGTCGAGGTTCTCGAGGTTGAACGCGCCCGCGCCGAACAGCGCGTGGTGCGTCGCCAGCGTCTTGCTCTCGCGCGCGTCGATCGACGGCGCGTCCACGCCCAGCAGCCGCAGGCCGAGCGCGGCGAGCGCGCGCACCGCGTCGGGCTCGACCCACGGCCAGGCGGACGGGAAGTCGCCGCCGGCGATCGTCCGGCCGGTGCGCAGCAGCAGCCGCGGCGTCTCGCGCAGCGCGTCGGGCAGGTCGATGCCGCTCGCGCGCGCGCTCGCCTCCAGCGCCGCCAGCGAGAGCGCGCCCGGCCCGTCGGGCTCCGCGCCCGCGGGGGCGTCCGCGACGTCGACGACGATCGCCGGCCCGATGAACGCGTCGAGCGGCAGCGCGTCGGTGGCGGCCCAGCCGTCGCGCACGTGCAGCGGCGCGTCGGCGTGCGTGCCGACGTGCGGGCTGAGCGTGATGGCCGACAGGTTGATGCTCGCGCCGCTCGCGATGCGGCACGCCCACCCGCAGCTGAACGGCGTGTCGCCCGGCCACACCGGCGTCGTGGCGCCGAGCAGCACGCTCGCGTCGATCAGCCGCCGCACGTCGGACTCGCGCTCAGGCGCGGCCCGTCGCCGCGCCGTAGAGGCGGCTCCGCACCTCCCACAGCACCGGGAAGAACCGCTGCGTCACGGTGCGCGCGAGGTACTTCGCGCCGAGCGTCCCGCCGGTGCCCATCGTGCCGGGGCCGATGATCCGCTCCACCAGCTGCACGTGCGCGAAGCGCCAGCGCGCGAACTGCTGCTCGTACTCCAGCAGCCCCTCCGCCAGCAGGAAGAGCGTCGACGGCCCGGGGCCCGTGTACAGCTCGTCCGGCGCCACGCCCGCATGGTCCAGCAGCGCGAGGAAGAGGTCCTGCAGCGCGGGCTTGTCCAGCTCCGCCTGCACCAGCGCCGGGATCTCGCCGTGCTCGCGCAGCACCTGCACGAAGTGCGGATCGCGCAGCCCGCTCGCGGCCTCGATGGCGCGGAACTGCACGCTCTGCGAGCCGCTGGAGCTGCCCAGGTAGCCGCGGAACTGCAGGAAGCGCTGCGGCGGCAGCGTGTCGAGCGCCGAGAGCTGCGCCGAGACGATGCGCGTCAGCGCGTTCAGTCGCTGCACGCGCCAGAGCGCCGACTCCGCCTCGCGCGCCGTCAGGCAGCCGCGCAGCGCCTCCAGCTCGGCCAGCAGCACCTTGAACCACAGCTCGCTCGCCTGGTGCACGACGATGAACAGCAGCTCGTCGGGATGCTCGGGCGCGCCCTGCTGGCTGCCGCGCGGATGCTGCAGCGCCAGCAGCTGGTCGAGCTCGAGGTAGGAGCCGTACGTGACGGGCGTGTCGGTGGTCATCGGACGGTCAGAACGTGGAGACCTGCAGCGTGGTCACGTCGTCGACGCGCATCGTCTCGAGCGTGAGGAACGGCTCGCCGTAGCGCGCGCGGATCAGCGAGCCGTAGTGCGCCGCGTGGTGGCGCACGATGTCGTACAGCGGCTCGCCGTTCGGCATCACCTCGCCGGCCTGGATCGCGCCGTCGAACTGCGAGCCGTAGCAGCGCACCGCCTCCAGCTTGCGCTCGAACTCCTCCGAGACGTCCACCACGAAGGTGGGCTTCACGAAGTCCTCGCGGTAGGCGATCGCGTGCAGGAGCTTCCGCGGGCGGTGCGCCGGCAGCCCGGGCGCGAACTTCACGATGCCCGCCAGGAAGCAGGCGTCGCGGATCAGCTCCGCGGCCAGCCGGTGGTCGGGATGCCGCCCCACCGGCGACGGGCCGATGACGATCGTCGGCCGCAGGCGCCGCAGCACCTGCACGAGCGCGGCGCGCGTCTCCGGCGTGTTGGTGATGCCGGCGTCGGGCAGCCGCAGGTTCTCGCGCACCGCCAGCCCCAGCACGCGTGCCGCCGCCTCGGCCTCCGCCGCGCGCAGCTCGGCCGAGCCGCGCGTGCCCATCTCGCCCTGCGTCAGGTCGAGGATGCCGGTGCGGTGGCCCTGCGCGGCCGCCTTCACCAGCGTCCCGCCGCAGGTCAGCTCGACGTCGTCGCGGTGCGGGCCGATCGCCAGCACGTCCAGCGGCGCGGCGGCGGAGCTGCCTTCCGAGGGTGGTTGCATGGCGCGGAATGTAGACGCCCGCCCCCGGGATGCCGAGGGCGGGCGTCTACAGTCGCGCGCGAGGGCCTACGCGCTCACGGCCCCAGGCTGCCGCAGCGCGCCAGCACCGCGTCGCGCGCCTCGGCCACGCGCAGCGACGGCTGCGTCGCCTGCCAGAGCGTACCGTCGTTCGGCGTCTCGTCGGCGACCGCCGGGCCGGAGCTCACGTTGGCGGCGGGGCGCACGACCGGCGCCGCGGCCACCGACGCCACCGCGCCCGAGGCAGCCGACGCGGCCGAGTGGCCGCGCACGACGAACGTCTGGGCCAGCACCTTGAGCCCGCGGCCGAGCTTCTTGAACGACACCGTCAGCATGTCGACGCGGCGCGGATCCGCCGCCTGCGGCGCGTCGAGCGCCGCGCTGCGGGCGAACAGCGTCGGCTCCTCGGCCTCCGCGCGCTGCTCGATCACCGGCAGCCCGCGCTCGGCGGCCACCTCGGCCACGCAGCCGAGGAGCGTCGACGGCGTCATCGCGTCGGAGATCGGGCTGATCTTGAACGGGCCGGCGCTCCGACAGCCGGTGCCCGCGAGGACGGCGACGGCGGCGAGAGCGGGCAGGGCGCGGCGCAGCTGCGGCGCGCGGCGGGCGAGGGGACGGTGCGGCACGATGTCCCTCCGGGGCTGCGGAGACGGCGGACGGCGGCGACACACCGGAGCGGCGCGTCGCGAGGGGGTCGCGGAACATGCGTATCCGCGCGGAGCATGCGCAAGACGACCCGCCTTCCGGTGTCGTCACCGGCCTGGAGCGTACGCGAACGGGGCGCCCCCGCGGGGGGGGCGCCCCCGTGGCGCGCGGGGGGCGGCGGGCCGCGCTACTCGTAGCGCAGCGCCTCGACCGGGTCGAGCTTCGCCGCGCGCACCGCCGGCACCATGCCGAACGCCACGCCCGTCAGCGCCGAGACGACCAGCGCGCTGACCACGGCCCCCGGCGGCACGGCGGCGGGAATCGACTCGAAGAGGCTGCGGATCAGCGCCGCCGCGCCCCAGCCCAGCAACAGGCCGATCGCCGCGCCGATGCAGGTGAGCGTCACCGCCTCGACGAGGAACTGGAAGAGGATGGTCCCCTTCGTCGCGCCGAGTGCCTTCCGCACGCCGATCTCGCGCGTGCGCTCGGTGACGGAGATCATCATGATCGCGACCACGCCCACGCCGCCCACCAGCAGGCCGACCGCCGACAGGCTCAGGCCGATGATGAAGAGCGTCCCGAACAGCTTGTCGAACACCTCCATCATGCGGTCGGAGGTCACCAGCGCGAACGTGTTCGGCTGCGACGGGCGCAGGCCGCGGCGGCCGCGCAGCGCGGCGGTCACCTCGTCCATCACGTCGGACTGCACGGTGCCGTCGCGCGGCTTGACCATCATCATCACGCCGCGCGTCCAGAGGTTCAGGTGGCGGCGCGCGGTACCCATCGGCACGATCGCGCGCGGCCGGTCCGGGCCGCGGCCGTCCATCGACTTGAGGAAGCCGCCCGTCGTGTGATACACGCCGATGACGGTGAACGGCTCGTCGTCGATGGTGATCTGCTTGCCGATCGGGTCGGAGTCGCCGAACAGGCGCGACTTCAACGTGTCGTTGATGATGACGACGCGCGCCGCCGCGTTCTCCTCCTGCGCGCTGAAGTTGCGGCCCGGGGAGATGTCGCCCTTGTCGGTCTCCATCCACTCGGAGCTGAGCGCGTCGTAGCCCACCGACGGCAGCTGCTTGTCGCGGTAGCGGAACGGCTTCTGGTCGCCCCAGATCTCCGTCACCGCGGCCACCGACGGGAGGTTGCGCAGCATCTGCGCCTCGTCGCGCGTCAGCGGCGGGTTGCGGCGCGTCGGGTCGTCCTCGTTGGGGCCGAAGCTGACGTTGATGGGGCGGCGGCGCACCTGGAACGACGTCGCGCCGAACGCCTCGACGTCCTGCTGGAAGCTGCGCGTCATGCCGTGCACCGCCGCCGCCATCGCGACGACGACGAACACGCCGATGGCGACGCCGAAGATGGTGAGGGCCGCGCGCACCTTGTTGGCGCGGAGCGCCTCGAGCGCGATGCCGATGCCCTCGATGGTCTGGAGGACGCGGGTGAAGAACGGCATCAGGGCCTCACTCGGAGCGCAGGGCGGTGATCGGATCGAGCCGCGCGGCGCGGCTGGCGGGATAGGCGCCGGACACGATGCCGACGCCCGCGCCCACCACCAGCGCGACGGCGATCGACCAGGGTGCGATGCCGGCGGGCAGGAACGGGAAGGCCATCGCGAGCAGCTTCGCCGCGCCCAGGCCCAGCGCGATGCCGATCGCCGCGCCGACGAGGCTCAGCGTCGCCGACTCCACGAGGAACTGGCGCAGGATGTCCTTCCGCCGCGCGCCGAGCGCCTTGCGGATCCCGATCTCGCGCGTCCGCTCGGCCACCGCGACCAGCATGATGTTCATGATCACCATCGAGCCGACGATGAGGCCGATCGCCGGCAGCGCGGTGCCGAACATCAGCATCTTGCCCTTCAGCTCGTCGAAGAACTGCAGCGCGGAGTCCGACGTCTCGAAGGAGAAGTTGTCCTCCTGGCCCGGCCCGAGGTGGCGCCGCGCGCGCATCGTCTCGCGCACGACCTCCTGCAGGTCCTCCAGCATCTCGCGCGTCGGCGCCTGCACGATCAGCCCGTCCACGTCGCCGCGCGGGTTCGTGACGCGGCGCATCGCGGAGTTGAACGGCGCGATCGCCAGCCGGTCGAGCGAGAAGCCGAAGACGTTGCCCTGCTTCTCGATCACGCCGATGACCGTGTACGGCAGCCCGCCGATCCGGATCTCGCGGCCCAGCGGGTCGAGGTTCGGGAAGAAGTCGCGCGCGATCTCGTCGCCGATCACGATCACCGAGGAGCCCAGCTCGGCCTCCTGCGGCGTGAAGGCGCGCCCGCTGGACAGGTCGTACTTCTTGATGCGGAAGTAGTCGCCGTCGGTCGCGACCGCGTTGACCTGCCGGCGGCGCGCGTACGGCGTGACCGCGTACGGCCGGTCCTCGCTCGAGATCGCGGTCTGCGTGCCGGGCGGCAGCGCGTCGCGCATGATCTTCACGTCGGCCGGGTAGATGCGCGGCCGCCGCTGGATCCGCCGCCACTCCTCCTCGGAGTAGTCGCCGCCGATGAAGTTGAAGCGGCGCACGGTGAACGTGTTCCCGCCGATCAGCTTCCCGGCGAAGTCGTTCTCCATGTAGTTGCTCATCCCCTGCACGATGGAGATGACGGCGATCAGGAACATGACGCCGATGAGCACGCCGAGCACGGTGAAGAAGCTCTTGAGCTTCTGCACACGGATCTGCTGCAGCGCGAGCCGGACGGCTTCGAGCAGGGGCATTGTTCGAGGGACGGGGAAGGGGTCGTGCAGACTGCTTGGCTGCGGACTGCGGACTGCGGATCGAACGACGGAACCTCCCGCGGTCGGGAGATCCGCAGTCCGCAGCCCTTACTCGTATCTCAGCGCGTCCACCGGATCGAGCCGCGCCGCGCGGATCGCCGGCAGCATGCCGAACGCGATGCCGGTGAAGGCGCTGGCGACCAGCGCGGCGACCACCGCGGTCGGCGGCACGGCCGCCTCGATGGGCGTCATGTTCCGCATCACGGCCGCGATGCCGGTGCCGAGCACGAGCCCGATCACGGCGCCGATGCCCGTCAGCGTCGCCGCCTCGACGAGGAACTGCCAGAGGATGATCGCCTTCGTGGCGCCGAGGGCCTTCCGCACGCCGATCTCGCGCGTGCGCTCGGTGACCGAGATCATCATGATCGCCACCACGCCCACGCCGCCGACGATCAGCCCCACCGCGGAGAGGACGATCATCACCAGGAAGAAGGCGCCGACGACCTTGTTGTACATCTCGAGGATCTTCTCGGGCGTCGAGATGTGGAAGTTGTTCACGTCGCCCGGGCGCAGGCGGCGCTCCGTGCGGAGCAGGCCGAGCACCTCGTCCATCGCCACGTCGCGCGTCACGCCGTCGCGCGGCTTGACCGTCATCTGCATCCAGTTGACGCCGACGTCCAGCCGCCGCCGCGCGGTCTCGAAGGGCATGTAGAGCCGCCCCTTCTCGCCCGAGTCGAACGCCGTCGCGATGGGCTCGAAGACGCCGATGACGGTGAACTGCTGGCCGCCGAGCCGGATCTCCTTGCCGATCGCGCTGCCGTCGCCGAACAGCCGCTCGCGCAGCTTGCCGTTGATCAGCGCCACCGGCGCGGCGGCGTCGTTCTCCGCGGCGGTGAAGTCGCGGCCGTCCACGAGCTCGCCGCCCTCGACCTCCAGCCACCCCGGCGTGTAGGCGTTCAGTCCCACGCTCGGCAGGTCGCGGTCGGCGTACTTCACCGGCGTCGACGACCCGATCTGCGACACCACCAGCTTCACGCTCGACAGCGCCTGGATGCCGCGCGCCTGGTCGATGGTGAGCGGCGGGAAGCGGCGCCACGGGCACGAGTCGGCGGAGCCGTTGCAGCTCACCAGCTCCCCGGGCCACTTGGTGACGAAGAAGGTCGTCGGGCCGGCGGCGGCGATCGCCGTGGAGACG
>CBHYLO010000061.1:0-12901 GCA_966128675.1 uncultured bacterium
GCGCGCCGCCGGACGCGCTGACGATCGAGGTCGTCGGCCGGCAGTACTGGTGGGAGGTGCGCTACCTCGACGCGCAGCCGTCGCGGATCTTCGAGACCGCCAACGAGCTGCGCCTCCCCGTCGGCCGGCGCGTGCTGCTGCGCCTGCGCAGCGGGGACGTCATCCACAGCTTCTGGGTGCCGGGGCTGCAGGGGAAGATGGACCTCGTGCCGGGGCGCGTGAACGTGCTGTCGCTGCAGGCCGACCGCCCCGGCGTGTGGCGCGGGCAGTGCGCGGAGTTCTGCGGCGTGCAGCACGGGAAGATGGCGCTCACCGTGGTGGCCGAGCCGCCGGCGCGCTTCGCGGCATGGCAGGCGGCGCAGCGCGCGGAGCCCCCGCTCCCCGCCGACTCCGCGCGCCTCGCGGACCGCGCGGCGTTCCTCGGCTCCGGCTGCACGCTCTGCCACACCGTGCGCGGCACGCTCGCGCGCGGGCGGCTCGGCCCCGACCTCACGCACGTCGGCAGCCGGCTGACGCTGGCCGCCGGCACGCTCCCCAACTCGCCGGGCAACCTGCACGGGTGGATCGCGGATCCGCAGGCGCACAAGCCCGGCAGCCTGATGCCGCCGGTGCCGCTGACGACGGCCGAGCTGCACGCGATCGCCCGCTACCTCACCACGCTGCGCTGACGATGGCCACGCTCGCCCCGCCCGAGGAGCGCTCGCCCGACGAGCCGCCGCCCGCGCCCATGCCCGGCGAGAGCGCGGCCGCGCAGCGCGCGCGCGAGTTCGCGGCGACGTGGGAGGGGCCGACGGGGTTCCTCGGGATCTTCCGGGTGATCGACAACATCCCGATCGCCAACCGCTACATGGTGACGAGCTTCGCGTTCTTCCTCGTCGGCGGGCTGCTGGCGCTGCTGATGCGCGTGCAGCTCGCGCGGCCGGAGAACGGGTTCGTCGACGCGGCGACGTACAACCAGCTGTTCACGATGCACGGCACGACGATGATCTTCCTCTTCGTCGTCCCGTTCATCGAGGCGTTCGCGAACTACCTGATCCCGCTGCTGAACGGCACGCGCGACCTGCCCTTCCCGCGGCTCACCGCGCTGTCGTACTGGACGTACCTGTTCGGCGGGATCTTCATCTACAGCTCCTTCCTGTTCGGCCTCGCCCCCGACGGCGGCTGGTTCGCGTACGTGCCGCTGAACCTGAAGCAGTACTCGCCGGGGCTGAACATGGACTTCTGGGACATCGGCCTCAGCGTGGCCGAGGTGGCGGCGATCGGCGCGGCGGCGGAGATGATCGTCGGGATCCTGCGCATGCGCGCGCCCGGCATGTCGCTCAACCGCCTGCCGCTGTTCTGCTGGGCGATGCTGGTGACGAGCGCGATGATCATCTTCGCGTTCACGCCGCTCATCGTCGGGACGGCGATGCTGGAGCTGGACCGCAAGGAGCTGACGCGCTTCTTCGACGCGCGCTACGGCGGCGACCCGCTGCTCTGGCAGCACGTCTTCTGGGTGTTCGGCCACCCGGACGTCTACATCATGTTCGTGCCGCTGGTGGGCGTGGTGTCGCACGTCGTGCAGGCGTTCGCGCGCCGCCCGGTGATGAGCTACTCGCTGATGGTGCTGGCGATCGTGGCCACCGGGTTCCTCAGCTTCGGGCTGTGGGTGCACCACATGTACACGACCGGGCTGTCGCCCATGGGCATGGGCTTCTTCGCGGCGGCCAGCATGGCGGTCGCGATCCCCAGCGCGGTCAACGTCTTCGGCTGGATCGCGACGCTGTGGGCGGGGAAGCCGGTGTGGCGCACGCCGCTGCTGTTCGCCGTCGGCGGCCTCGTGATCTTCGTGATCGGCGGCGTCACGGGCGTGATGGTCGCCGCCACGCCGTTCGACTGGCAGGCGCACGACACGTACTTCGTCGTCGCGCACCTGCACTACGTGCTGTTCGGCGGCTCCATCTTCCCGATCTTCGCGGGCCTCCACTACTGGATCCCCAAGTTCTCGGGCAGGCGGCTCGGCGAGCGGCTGGGGTGGTGGAGCTTCGGGCTGATGTTCGTCGGCTTCCACCTCGCCTTCCTGCCGATGCACTGGTCCGGGCTGGAGGGGATGCCGCGCCGCGTCTACACGTACGCCACGGGGCTCGGGCTCTCGGGCTACAACCTGCTCTCGACCGTGGGCGCGTTCGTGCTGGCCGGCGGCGTGCTCGTGTTCCTCGTGAACCTCGTGCAGTCGCTGCGGCACGGCGAGGCGGCCGGCGACGATCCGTGGGGCGGCGACACGCTCGAGTGGTCGGAGAGCTCGCCCCCGGAGGACGCGCAGTTCGCGCGCATCCCCGTCGTGCGCAGCCGCCACCCCATGTGGGACCAGGCGACGCTGCTTCCCTTGCCCGACGACGACGCCGACGTCGTGCGCGCGGCGCGGCTGCTGGACCACGCGCCGTCGCGGTGGCGCGGCTCGCTGGTGGTGGACGTGCTCGACGGCCGGCCGATCGGCCTCGCCCACCTGCCGCGGAAGAGCGGCTGGCCGTTCGTGATGTCGGTCGGCTTCACGCTCGTCTTCGCGGCCGCGCTGCTGGACCGCGCGCCGGTGTTCTACGCGGGCGCCGCGGTGACGCTGGTGGCGCTCGTCGGCTGGTTCTGGCCGATCGACACGGAGCGCGTCGCGATCGACGAGGCGTACGTGGATGAGGCGCGCGCGGACGCGACGCGCGTCGACGAGGCGCATGCCGACGGCGACGTCGCCGACGCGCGCCCGGCCGCGCACGCGCCGCAGGACTACCGGCCGGGCGCGCACGGCCTGCCGCTGGTGGTCGGCGACCGCGCCGCCAACGGCTACTGGGGCGCGGGCGTGCTGGTGGTCATCCTGCTCGTCGCGCTGGCGACGCTGCTCGCGTCGTACTTCTACCTGGGCGACGGGCCGACGCCGCTGCCCGACGGCCGCCGCGCGCCGCCGCTCGCGCCCGCGCTCTGGGCCACCGGCGCGGCGGTGCTGGCGGCGCTCCTCACGCGCGTCCTCACCGCCGCCTGCGACCGCCGCCGCGACGGCGTGCGCCGCCTGGTGCTCGTCGCGCTGCTCGCGCTCTGGGCGGCGTTCGCGTGGCTGGTGGTGCGCGCCTACCGCGCGGGCGGGTTCACGCCCGCGGCCGACGCCTACGACTCCAGCGTGCTCGCGCTGCTGGGCTACGCGGGGCTGCTGGGCGTCGCGGTCGCGGGGATGGCCGTCGCGGCGGCGGCGTGGGCGTGGCGCGCGCCGAGCGACCCGCGCGGCCGCGGCGTCGCGCTCAACGCGTCGCTCGTGAGCTACGCGACGTGCGCCGCGTGGCTGCTGGTGCTGGGCGCGGTCCACCTCTGGCCGCGCGTCGCATGAGGCGCCCATGAGGCCCGCCGCCGACGACGCGGGCACGCCCTCGCGCACCGCGCTGCTGGCCGCGCTGCTCGGCGCGCCGGTCGCGTGGACGGTGCACCTGCTGGCTGCGTACGGGCTGGTCGCGCTCGACTGCTCCACGCGCTGGAGCGGCGGGCGCGGCGCGGTCGGCGCGCTCACCGCCGTCGCGCTGCTGGGCGCGGGCGCGTCGGGGCTGCTGGCGCACCGGCTGTGGGTGCGCGCGCGCGCCGCGGACCGCCCCGCCGACGACGCGTGGGACGCGCGCATGGGCGACCGCACGTCGCGCGTCGCCTTCCTCATGCTCGTCGGGCTCGTGATGGCGGTGCTGTTCGGGGTCGCCATCGCCTACCAGGCCGCGCCGGTGCTGCTGGTGCCCGTGTGCTCGGCCGGGCGGAGCGCGTGAGCGCGCGCGCGCCGCTGGTCGTGCTGGCGTTCGCGCTGGCCGGCTGTCGCGAGGGCGGCGTCACGCCGCGCCCCGCCGTCAGCGGCGGCGACGCCGAACGCGGGCGGCGGATGGTGGCGGCGTACGGGTGCGGCGGATGCCACGTCGTGCCCGGCGTGCCCGGCGCCGTGGGGCGCGTCGGCCCGTCGCTGCACGCGCTCGCGGCGCGCGCCTACGTCGCCGGCGCGCTCCCCAACGATCCCGAGACGCTGGTGCGCTGGATCCAGGATCCGCAGGCGCTGCGACCGGGCACCGCGATGCCCGACCTGGACGTCGGCCCGCGCGACGCGCGCGACATCGCGGCGTACCTCTACACCGACCATGCGGGCGGCCTCGGCCCCCCGCACCTGCTGCCGAAGCGATGGCTGGGCGCGGAGTGACGAGGAAGCGATGACGACTGGTATGCCTCGTGCTCGCCCCATGGCCGCCATGCGCCTGCCACACGCCACGACGCGCCTCGTCCTGCAGCTCCTGCAGCTCGTGCTGCTGGCCGGCTGCGACCGCTCCGACGCCACGGCGGAGTCCGCGGGCGCCCGGCCGCGCGCCGCGACGGACGCCTCCGTGCCCGCCGCCTCGCCCGCCGCGCCGGACTCCACCGAGGACGGGCAGTGGACCATGCCCGCGCGCGACCACGCGTCCACGCGCTACAGCCGGCTGACCGAGATCACCACGGCGAACGCGAAGGACCTGCAGCTCGCGTGGACCTTCTCGACGGGCGTGCTGCGCGGGCACGAGGCCGCGCCGCTCGTCGTCGGCAGCACGATGTACGTCGTCACGCCCTACCCCAACCACCTCTACGCGATCGACCTCGCGCAGCCCGGCGGCGCGCTGAAGTGGCGCTACGACCCGAAGCCCGCGCGCGCCGCGCAGGGCGTGGCGTGCTGCGACGTCGTCAACCGCGGCGCCGCGTACGCGGACGGGAAGATCTTCTTCAACACGCTCGACGTGCAGACCGTCGCGGTGGACGCGGCGACGGGGAAGGAGCTGTGGAAGGTGCAGCTCGGCGACATCAACCGCGGCGAGAGCATCACCATGGCGCCGCTGGTGGTGAAGGGGAAGGTGCTCGTCGGCAACAGCGGCGGCGAGTTCGGCGTGCGCGGCTGGCTCACCGCGCTCGACGCCAACACGGGCGCGATCGCGTGGCGCGCGTACGGCACGGGGCCCGACAGCGACGTGCGCATCGGCGCCGACTTCCAGCCGTTCTACGCCGCCGACCGCGAGAAGGACCTCGGCGTGAAGACGTGGAGCGGCGACCAGTGGAAGGTCGGCGGCGCGACGGCGTGGGGCTGGATCTCGTACGATCCGCAGCTGGACCTGATCTACTACGGGACGTCGAACCCCGGCGTGTGGAACCCCGCGCAGCGGCCCGGCGACAACAAGTGGGCGTCGTCGATCTTCGCGCGCGATCCCGACACGGGCATGGCGCGCTGGGCCTACCAGTGGACGCCGCACGACGAGCACGACTACGACGGCATCAACGAGAACGTGCTGCTCGACCTGCCGATCGGCGGGCGCACGCGCGCGGTGCTGGTGCGCCCGGAGCGGAACGGCTTCGTCTACGTGCTCGATCGCGCGACGGGCGAGGTGCTCTCCGCCGATCCGTTCGGGCCGGTGACGTGGGCGCGCGGCATCGACCTGAAGACGGGACGCCCGATCCTCAACCCCGAGAAGGCGACGGGCAACCGCCTCGCGCGCGACGTCTGCCCCGCGTCGCCGGGGATGAAGGACTGGCAGCCGTCGGCGTGGTCGCCGCGCACGCGCCTCCTCTACCTCCCGTACAACAACCTGTGCATGGACTACGAGGGCGTGGAGACGGGCTACATCGCCGGCACGCCGTACGTGGGCGCGCAGGTGCGCATGTACGCGGGGCCCGGCGGGCATCGCGGCGTGTTCGCCGCGTGGGATCCGGTCGCGCGCCGCAAGGTGTGGGAGATCAAGGAGAAGTTTCCCGCATGGAGCGGCGCCGTCGTCACCGCGGGCGACGTCGTGTTCTACGGCACGATGGACCGCTGGTTCAAGGCGGTGGACGCGCGCACGGGCGCGCTGCTCTGGCAGTTCCGCACGGGCTCGGGGATCATCGGGCAGCCCATCACGTACCGCGGGCCCGACGGCAAGCAGTACGTCGCGGTGCTCGCCGGCGTCGGCGGCTGGGCGGGCGCCGCCGCACTCGGCCTCCAGCCGGAGGTCGACCCGCACATCGCGCTCGGCTTCGCGGACGCGATGAAGGACCTGCCGCAGCACACGCCGCAGGGCGGGATGCTGTACGTGTTCGCGCTGCCTGACCGGGGCGCCGCGCGATGACGCGCGCGGCGCGGCTCCTGATCGCGACGGCGCTCGCGGCGTGCGGCGAGCCGGCCCCGGAGCGCACGCTCCCGGGCGGCGCGCCGGTGCGCGACACGGCCGCGCTGCGCACGAGCGGGCTCGCGGCCGGCGGCGCGCGCGCGGACGTCGCGGTGCGCAACCCGTACGCCGACGACGCGCGCGCGATCGCCGAGGGGCGCGCGCTGTACACCGCGATGAACTGCAGCGGATGCCACGGCGGCGCGGGCGGCGGCGGCATCGGCCCGCCGCTCGCGGACGCGGACTGGATCTACGGCGGCCAGCCCGAGAACCTCGTCGAGGCGATCCTCAAGGGGCGTCCGAACGGCATGCCGGCGTTCGGCCAGCGGCTGCCGGCGGCCGAGGCGTGGAAGATCGCGGCGTACGTCGCGACGCTGCACGACCCGAAGGCCGACGCCGACCGCGTGGGCGCGCCGGGCCGCTGATCATCGCCGAGTCTCGCCGAGTGCCGCGTCCGGCAACCCCACACCCCCCCGGAATGTCCGCTCGCATCCTCGCTCTCCTCGCGCCGATCGCGCTCCTCGTCGGCTGCGCGCGCGGCGACGCGCCGCGCGGCGACGGTGCCGCCGCCTCCGCCCCGGCCGCGCGCGCGCCCACCGAGCTCGCGTACGTCTCCAACGAGGGCTCGGGTGCGATCAGCGTGATCGACGTCGCCGCCGACAGCGTCGTCGGCACGATCGCCGTCGGCACGCGGCCGCGCGGCGTGCGCGTGACGCCCGACGGGCGCCTGGTCTACGTCGCGCTCTCCGGCTCGCCGCGCTGCCCGCCGACGATGCCCGACGCGGAGTGCGAGAAGCTCGCGGCCGACAAGAGCAAGGACGGCATCGCGGAGATCGACGCGGCGACGCGCCGCCTCCTGCGCGTGCTGCCGGGCGGCTCCGATCCGGAGACGTTCGACCTCACGCCCGACGGCGCGCGGCTGTTCGTGTCGAACGAGGACGTCGGGCTGGCGACCATCGTCGACGTGCGCAGCGGGACGGTCGCGCGGTCGGTGAAGGTCGGCACGGAGCCGGAGGGCGTGCGGCTCGCGCCCGACGGGCGCACCTTCCACGTGACGTCCGAGAGCGACCATGCGGTGACCGCGATCGACGCGGCGACGGGCGCGGTGCGCGGCACGGTGTCGGTGGGCCGCCGCCCGCGCGACGTCGCGTTCCGATCCGACGGGCAGTACTACGTGTCGAACGAGATGGGCGGCACCGTGTCGCTGGTCGACGCGGCGGCGCATCGCGTGAGCGCGACGATTGCGCTGCCCGCGGGCGCGCGGCCGATGGGCCTCGCGGTCGCGCCGGACGGCGCGCACCGGTTCGTCGCGGCGGGCCGTGGCGGCACGGTGGTGGCCGTCGACACGCGTACCAACGCGATCGTGGGCACCGTGAAGGTCGGCACGCGCCCGTGGGGCATCGCGCTGACGCGCGACGGCCGGAAGCTGTACGCCGCCAACGGCCCGTCGCACGACGTCAGCGTGGTGGACGTCGCCGACCCGGCCGCGATGCGCGTCGTGAAGACGCTGCCCGTGGGACAGCTGGCATGGGGCGTGGCGATCGGGCCGGCGCCGAAGTAGGGCTGCGGGCGGGCCGTTCATCCGTCATTCCGCGCGGAGCGAGGAATCTGCTCGCCGTGGCGCGGGGCATCCCACGTGTGACGCGCGCGAGGTCCCTCTCCTTCGCGACGCTCGGGATCGGGACGACAGCCCGATGTGGCGCAGCCCGCGGCCCGCGGCCCGCGGCCCGCAGCCCGCAGTCCGCCGCGCCTCACCCGTCGAGCGCCCCGCGCACCGCGCGCGCCAGCCGCTCCGGCGTGAACGGCTTCTCCAGGAACGTCGCCCCCGGCTCCGCCAGCCCGCGCCGCAGGATCTCGTCGTCGGTGTAGCCCGACATGTACAGCACGCGCAGCTCCGGCCGCGCCAGCGCCAGCTGCTCCGCGAACGCGCGCCCGCTCTGCCCCGGCATCACGACGTCGGTCAGCACCAGGTCGATCGGTTGCGTCGCCGTCTCCGCGAGGTGCAGCGCGTCGCGCGCGCTCTCCGCGTCCAGCACCGCGTAGCCCAGCCGCTCCAGCATGCGGCGCACGACCAGCCGCACCGGCGCCTCGTCCTCCACCACCAGGATCGTCTCCGCGCCGCGCGGCGACGCCGCGGGCACGGGCGCGGGCGAGGGCGGCGCGGCATCGTCCGTCGCCGCCGGCCGCATGCGCGGCAGCAGCACCGTGAAGCGGCTGCCGCGTCCCGGCGTGCTCTCGACGTCCACGTGGCCGCCGCTCTGCTGCACGATGCCGTACACCGTCGCCAGCCCCAGCCCCGTCCCCGCGCCCACCGGCTTCGTCGTGTAGAACGGCTCGAAGATGCGCGGCAGCACGTCGGGCGCGATCCCGACGCCCGCGTCCTCCACCGTGAGCGCCGCGTACGCGCCCGGCGCGAGCCCCGACCGCGCGCGCGCGTCCGCCGCGTCGACCACCACGTTCGCCGTGCGCAGCCGCAGCGCGCCGCCCGCGGGCATCGCGTCGCGCGCGTTCACCGCGAGGTTCATCAGCACCTGCTCCAGCTGCCCCGGATCGGCGAGCACCGGCCACACCGCCGGCGCCAGCTCCGTCGTCAGCCGGATGTCCTCGCCGATCACGCGGCGCAGCATCCCCGCGACGTCGGCGACCGTGCGGTTCACGTCCAGGCGCCGCGGCTGCAGCACCTGCTGGCGCCCGAACGCGAGCAGCTGCCGCGTCAGCGCCGCCGCGCGCTCCGCCGCCTTCAGCACCTCGGCCAGGTCCGCGCGCACCGGCGCGTCGTCGGGCAGCGCCGCCGCCACGAACGCGCCGTGGTTCTGGATCACCAGCAGCAGGTTGTTGAAGTCGTGCGCGACGCCGCCCGCGAGCCGGCCGACTGCCTCCATCTTCTGCCCCTGGCGCAGCTGCTCCTCGAGCCGCAGGCGCTCGGTGACGTCGTGGACGTTCACCACCACGCCGCGCACCGCCGCGTCGTCCACCAGGTTCGTCCCCACGGCGTCCAGCGTGCGCCACGAGCCGTCGGCGTGGCGCATCCGGTACTGCACCGCGACCGTCCCGCCCGGCCGCGCCAGCAGGTCGGCCAGCGCCGCGCCGATGCGCGGCACGTCGTCCGGATGCACCAGCGTGAGCGCGTCGACGCCGACGAGCGACGACGGCGCGCGCCCCAGGTAGCGCTCGTGCGCCGGGCTCGCGTAGCGGTACGCGCCGCCCGGGTCCATCACGGCCACCATGTCCGACGCGTGCTCGATGAGCGCGCGGAAGTAGCGCGCCGCGTGCGCGCGCCGCTCCTCGTCGCGCGCGCGCTGCAGCGCGATGCCCGCCAGGTGCGACGCGACCGCCAGCAGGTGGCGCTGCGCCTCCGTCGGCGACGCCGCGGCGTCCGCGTGCGGATGCAGCGCCACCGTGCCGAGCTCCGTGCCGTCGGGCGCGACGATCGGCGTCGACCAGCCGTCGGCGGCGGCAGCGGCAGGGCCGGCGGACGCCGCGCCCGGCGGGCGGATCGTGCACGCGGCGTCCGGCGCCTCGTGCTCGACGAAGCGCACCACCGCCGCCAGCACCGCGTCCAGCGGCAGCCCCGCGGCCACCAGCTCCAGGATCGCCGACTGGCTCGCCGCCAGCCGCTCGTCGCGCTTGCGCGCGGTCACGTCGCGCAGCAGCACGATCATCCCCACGAACGCGCCGTCCGGTCCCTGCAGCGCGCTGGCCGCGACCTGCGCGACGAGGCGCTCGCCGTTCGCGTGGCGCAGCGCGACCTCGTACGACTCCGCGATGCCGCGCTGCCCGCGCGCGAAGCGCGTGCGCGCCGCGAACGCGTCGTCGGGCTCCATGAGGTCGAACCACTGGCGGCCGAGCAGCGCCGGCGCGGGGTAGCCGAGCATCGCGACCGCGCGCGCGTTGACGTAGGTCGTGCGCCCGATCGTGTCGAGCGCCCACACGCCCTCGTGCGCCGCCTCGACGAAGCCGCGGAAGCGCTCCTCGCTGCGCGCCAGCGCCTCGGCGGCGCGCTGCTCGCTCTCGCGCAGCGCGGCGTCGACGTGCCGGCGGCTCGTGACGTCGCGGCCGACCGCGTACGCGCGCCCCCGCCGGTCGGGCGCGGAGACGCGCCACGCGATCCAGCGCCACGCGCCGTCGCGGCAGCGACACCGCGCCTCCGCGAGCTCGGCCCCCGCGTCGGCGGCGGCGGCCGAGACGGCGTCGAGCGCCGCGCGGTCATCGGCGTGCACGAGGTCGCGCAGCGGCCGCCCGAGCACCTCGTCGGCGCGCCACCCCAGCGTCGCCGTGAAGGCCGGGTTCACGCGCGCCAGGCGGCCGTCCGCCCCCACGACGCCCAGGAGGTCCCGCGACAGGGCGAAGAGCGCCTCCAGCGCTTCCAGCGCTTCCAGCGAGTCCGGCGCGTCCTGCGGGTCCCGCGAGTCCAGCTGGTCCGTGGCCGGGTCGGCGCCGTCGGGCCGGTCGTGCAGGGGCATGTCCTGGATCGCTGCCTCGAATCGGGGGACGCCGGGTCGTCGATCGCGTGCCGTGGCGCCGGACGCTAACAGGCTCGACAGCCGACGAGCCAGCCCGGGCGGCGTATCGCCCGCGCCCCACCCCCGTTTTCGCGCCCCGTCCCCCCTCGCGGCACGCCTCCCGCATCGCCCCGGCGCCGGGCGCGCGACGTCGTGCCGCCCCCACCATCGCGAAGCATCGGGAGGACATCATGCACGATGCCTCATCCGCCGAGGAGTACAGCCCCGGATCGAACCGGGAGGCGACGCGCGACGCGCTCTTCTTCCGGCTGGCCTACGCCGCCCGCTGCCAGGACGTGGCGGTCTGCCGCCGGCTCCATCAGACCGACGAGTTCGAGCTGCCGCGCCGGCCGGTCCCGCGCGGCGACTGAGCCGGACGCCGAGCCCAGGCGCCGAGGCGCCCCCGGCGCACCGCCCGCGGGCCGCGGGGGCGGTGGGGGGCTCCCCCGTGTCTACTGCGCGGTCCGCCGCCCCCGGGCGCCTCGGCCCGCGGTCCGCACGTCCGGCGGGCCTCGCGTCCGTTCAGGGCATCCCGATCCGGAAGTCGAACGGCTGCTGCACCAGCTGCCGCACCTTCCGCCCGCCCACCTCGGCCGGCAGGAAGCGCATCGTCCGCACCGCCTCCCGCACGGCGATCAGGAACTCGTAGTGCGTGGAGCGCAGCGCGCGGAAGCTCCCCAGCTCCACGCGGCCCGCCGTGTCGACGACGAAGGACGCCAGCACCGAGCCCTCGACGTTCGCCTCGCGCAGCTCCTTCGGGTACAGCGGGCCGCGCGAGCCGGGCAGCGGGCGCACCGGCTTCTCGACCTGGATCTCGAGCAGCGCCCGCTGCTCCGGCACCGTCACCAGGAACTCGCGCTGCAGCACCGCGTCCACCGCCAGGTCGAACGAGTCGCTCACCACCTGGACGTCCTCGCGCACGCGCATCGTGAGCTGGTAGCGGCCCGCGCCGGGGAGCAGGAGCGAGAACACGCCGTCGGCCCCCGTCTTCATGGCGACCGCGCTGTCGCGCCCCAGCTCGGCCCGCACGTCGACCTGGCCGAGCGGCGCGCGCGTCCGGGCGTCGACCACGCGCCCCATGACGACCTGGCCCGAGGCGGCGGCGGGGCAGAGCGCGCCGAGGACGAGGAGCAGCGGGAGGGCGGGGATCCGGGGCATCGACGGAGGGGAGGCGGGCCGCCGACAAGGTGTGCCGTTCCGGCCCGGCCCGCCAGCACGCCGCGCGGGGATGGCGCGCCCGGCCGTTCGATCGCAGACTCCGCGCAGCACCGTCCTCGAGGTGAACCGGCGTGGAGATCGGGCCATGACCCGAGCGGACTGGGTCCGCGCGATGCCGATCGTGATCCAGGCGCTCGTCGGGCTCGCCGTGGGCGTATGGACCACGTGGGCCGGGCTGCGCGGCATCCGCCGCCGCCCCGAGCACCCCATCGACGGCGTGGCGTGGGAGGAGCGTCCGCTCCCCATCCGGCGGCAGGACGCCATGATCGGCGCGTTCATCGGGCTGCACGGCGCGGGGCACGGCGCGCTGGCGCTCCTCGCGCTCGCCGACGCGGTGCGCGGACCGGCGCCGGGCACGGTGCCGGCCGGCGTGTCGCCCAGCGTCGTCTTCTGGATCGCCACCACCGGCGTCCTCTTCGCGTGGGTGCTCGCCGGCGTCACGCTCGGCTTCCCCCTCGTGTATCGCCGCGCCGCGCTGGTGCCGGTGCGCTTCGGGCCGTACGGCTTCCAGCACGGCGCGCGCGTCGTGGGGTGGGAGGGGTTCAGCCACTTCGCGGTCGACCGGCCGGGGCGCGTGATCCGCGCGTATGGCGCCCGCATGCCGCACGTGGCGAAGGGCGTCTGGCATCCGCCCACCGAGGCGCTGTGCGCGCAGGCGGAAGCGGTGCTCGACGGCGTGCTGCCGCGCGCGCTGCCCCCGGACGCGCCCACCCCGCCGCACCGCTGGGCGCCGGTGGGGTGGCTGGCGGCGGGGATGGCGGCGCTGCTGCTGGGCGGCGCGCTGCTCGCGGGCCGCTGGTGGAGCGGGGCGTACTTCGCGGCGGCGGCGGTGGCGACGATGCAGCTCGGGAACGCGGTGCTGCACCGCTTCGGACTGGACTGACGCGCGCGTCCCCACGGCGCGCATTGCCCGTTCGGTCGGTCCGTCGTACCGTCGACTCCCGGCCGCACCGTGCCGCACCGTGCCGCGCCGCTCGGGATCCCCCACCACGTGGAGGTCGTCATGTCGCACCCGCACACGACGCGCGTCCC
>CBHYLO010000062.1:0-12836 GCA_966128675.1 uncultured bacterium
CGACGCGCGCGCCGGCCGCGGCGAGGGGAAGCTGGACAAGGCGCTGGCGCTCGCGGTGGGCATCGGCGAGGAGGCGGTCGCGCTGTCGCCGACGGTGATGCTGGGCCGCACGCTGCTGGAGGCGCGCCGCGCGGAGCAGGCGAGCCGCGCCGCCGCGAGCAGTCGCACGCAGCAGGAGCGCACGCACGACGACCGCGCGACCAGCGACCGGGCGGGCGACGACCGCGACGCGGCCTTCGACAGCCTGATGACGCGCTACATGCGGATCCTCACGCGCGCGTCGTCGGGCGACAGCGCGGCCGTGCGGCAGGCGACGCGGATGCAGCTGGAGATGGGCGACGTCGCGGTGCGCGTGGCCGCGCTGCCGGGCGAGCAGCAGCCCGCGGCCTACGAGCGGGCGCTGCGCGCGGCGCTGGCGTGTGCGGAGACGGGGCGCGGCTGCCGCGCGAGCGCGCGCTGACGCTAGCGGGCGACCTTCCGGAACGCGATGTCGCGCGCGCGGCCGTTGCCGGCCTCGAACCCCGTGACGTTGCCCTGCGCGTCGCGGCGGAAGACGAGCTGGCTCACGGGCAGCGTCGCGGAGAAGGTGTCGCCGCTGGTGTGCGTCAGCGCGACCGGCCCGAAGCGGCGGTGCCGGATGACGAGCTTCCCGTCCTCGACGCTCAGGTCGTAGAACGTCTCCAGCTCCTCGCTGAAGTAGCGGCCCGCGAAGGCGGTGAGGTCCACGGACGCCTTCTCGGCGACGCGTCGACCGGGGTGCTGTCCGCCCTGCTCGAACGTGATCCCGTCCACCGCGCCGTCCGCCGCCGCGTTGAACGTGATGCGCGCCGGCGCGCCGACCACCTCGAAGGTGGTCGGGGACGTCGGCCGCAGCGGGAGCACGGGCTGGCCCGGCAGCTGGAGCCGCAGCTGGCCGTCCTGCAGCTCGACGTTCATGAGCAGGCCGCCGAGCGTCGTCATCTCGTACCGGCCGGCATAGCGCCGCAGCGTGGCGGCCGGCACGTCGACCCCCGAGGTCGCGGTCGCGGCCGCGGTCGTGGCCACGGTGGCGGGGCGCTGGGGCGCCGTCATGCGCTCCCCGAAGAAGGCGTCGGCCACGGCGTTGGCGATGCCGCCGGGCACGCCCTGGTAGTTGCTGAAGACGACGTAGCCGGCGTCGAGGTCGGGGTAGTACACGAACGTGGAGCTGTGCGCGATGTCGTTGCCGCCGTGCTGCCACCGCTTGAGGCCGCGGTTCGTGTCGAGGAAGACGCCGTAGCCGTAGTTCGACGGCTTCCCGTCGTTCAGCACGAACGACGTCGTGAGCTCCCTGATCACCGCGGGGCCGCCCAGCTCCCCGGTCTTCAGGTTGCGCATCCACTTCGCCACGTCGCCCGGCGTCGTGTAGATGCCGCCCGCGCCGGCCGAGCCGTGGAGATCCCGCACCTCGCGGAAGCCGCCCTCGCCCGGGATGTAGCCGACCGATCGCCCGGGGATGATCTGGCCCGGGTTCGCGCGCACCCAGGTCCTCGTCATGCCGAGGGGGAGGAAGACCTCGTCGCGCATCCACTCCGCGAACGGGCGGCCGGTGACGCGCTCCACGACGATGGTCGCGAGGGCGAACGCCGAGTTGTTGTAGTTGAACTCCGCGCCGGGCTCGTTCTGCAGCGCCGGCTGCCGGTTGATCACCTTGATGACCTCGTCCGGGGCGATGTAGTCGCCCTCCAGGACCTGCCGGCCCTCGATGATCAGCGTGTTGATGAACTCGCGGTAGCCGGTGGTGTGCGTCAGCAGGTGGCGCACCGTGATCGTCCTGCCGAAGTCCTTGAGCTCGGGGATGTGCTTCCGCACGTCGTCGTTCAGCGAGAGCTTGCCGCGCGACGCGAGGAGCGCGAGGGCGAACCCGGTGAACTGCTTGGACGAGGAGCCGATGTTCGTCGGCGTCTCCGGCGTGAACGGCATCCCGTACGTCAGGTCCGCGGCGCCGTAGCCCTTCACGAAGGCGAGCTTGCCGCCCCTGATGACGCCGACGACGGCGCCGGGCGTGTCCCGGTAGAGCTGCGCGGCGGCCTGGTCGACCTTGCCCGCGGCCGTCGTCGCGACCGGCTCGGCGTGCGTGAGCCGCACGCGCACGGCGCCCCCCTTCCCGGCCGTCGCCGGCGTCACCTCGAGCACGTAGCGGCCCGCCGTGTCGGTCGCGAACGCGAACGTCTCCGGGCCGCCGCGCCCGATGCGCGCCGTCCGCTGCACGCGCCTGCCGCCCGGGCCCGTGATCGTGACGGTCGCGTCCACCCCGTCCTGCTCGACGCGGCCGGCGACGAAGTGGCGGGCCGGCAGGGCCAGCTCGTAGCGGAGCGTGCCGCCGGCGGCCAGCGTCGCGGCGACGGGCGTGCCGACCTTCAGCGTGGCGGCCGGCGGCGCGGGCTGCGCGTGGACGCCGCTGACGGCGAGGAGCAGGAGCGCTAGGCCGCCCGGAACGCAGGCTCTCATGACCGATCCTCAGGGGAGGCGGGACCGCCGCCGGGGAGGCGGGCGGGGAGGGGGATGCTTGTGCACAGTTTGGTATACAACGCATCGGGGCGCAACCGAGCCCTTCCGGCGGCCCCCGGTCGCGCGCACGTTCGGCGCCCTGTCGATTCGCCCCGCCCTCGTTCGTCGTATGGACGGAGCCCCCGCCCGCCGCCCGCCGCCCATCCTCCGACGAACCCGCCCATGCCCGCCGCCGACCTGCGCTACGCCGTCCGAAGCCTCCTGCGCGCCCGGGGCTTCGCGCTCGCCGTGGTGGTCACGCTCGGACTCGGCATCGGCGCCACGACCGCGATCTTCAGCGTGGTGCGCGGCGTCATGCTCAAGCCGCTGCCGCACCGCGAGGGCGACCGCCTGATGTACCTGCGGCAGTCCATCCGCGGGCCCGGCGGCGAGGACGTGTTCTTCTCGGTGCCCGAGATCCAGGACTTCCGCACCGGGTCCAAGGCGCTGGCCGGCATCGCCGAGTACTCGCCGCTCACGCTCACGCTCGTCGGCGAGGACGACGCGGTGCGCATCGACGTCGGGCTCGTGACCGGGAACTACTTCGCGGTGATGGGCCTCTCGCCGGTGCTCGGCCGCAGCTTCACCGACCGCGACGACGGCCCGTCCGCGGCGCCGGTCATGATGCTGACGCACGACTACTGGCAGAAGCGCTTCGGCGGCGACCCGTCGGTCGTCGGCCGGACGCTGCGCGTGGGCGGCAAGCCGGTCACCGTGGTGGGCGTGCTGCAGCCGGCGCCGTACTTCCCGGCGCGCATCGACGCCCTGCTGAACATGGTGAACAGCGAGCACCACCTGAGCGCGATGATGGTGACGGGCCGCACGCACCGCATGACCGCGATGATCGCGCGTCTCGCGCCCGGCGCGACGGTCGAGGGCGCGCGGGCCGAGGTGGCCGCGATCACGGCGCGCGCGCACGCGGACCATCCCGAGGCCTACGACGCCGGCTCCGGCTTCCAGGTGACGCTGACGCCGTTCCGGGAGGTGCTCGGCCAGGGCGCGCGGCTCACGATGCTGCTCCTGATGGGCGCGGCCGCCTTCGTGCTGGTGATCGCGTGCGCGAACGTCGCCAACCTGACGCTCATGCGGAACGTGCGGCGCGAGCCGGAGCTGGTCGTGCGCGCGGCGATGGGCGCGGGCACCTGGCGGCTGCGCCGGCTGCTGATGGCCGAGAACCTCGTGCTGGCGCTGGCCGGCAGCACGCTCGGCCTGCTGCTCGCGCTCGGGGGCGTGCGCATGCTGACCACCTTCGCGGCGCGCTACAGCCCGCGCGCGGGCGAGATCCGCATCGACGCGGCGGTGCTCGCGTTCGGCCTCCTGCTGGCCGTGGTCGTGGCGATCCTGCTCTCGTTCGCGCCCGGCATGGCGAGCGAGCGCACGCTCGGCGCCACGCTGGCGGCGGGCGGCCGGCGCACGACGGGCAGCGTCCGCCGGCAGCGGTTCCAGCAGTCGCTCGTCGTCGCGCAGATCGCCGTGTCGGTGGTGCTGCTGACGGGCGCCGGCCTGCTGACGCGCACGATGCAGCGTCTCTCGCGCGTCGACTCCGGCCTGCGCGCGGAGCGCGTGCTGACGATGGAGGTGCCGAAGGACTTCGACGGCTCCAGCCCCGCGGCGGCCATCGGGCAGTACGAGCGCATGCAGCGCGAGCTCGCGGCGCTGCCCGGCGTGTCGGAGGTGGGCCTCGGCTCCACCATGCCGCTGCGCGCGTCGGGCATCACGCTCGACATCAAGGCGGACGGCCGCCCGATCGCGCCCGGCCAGGCGCAGCCGCACTCCGAGTACCGCACCGCGAACCCCGACTACTTCCGCGCCGCGGGCATCCCGCTGCTGCAGGGGCGCGCCTTCACGTCCACCGACCGCGCGGAGAGCCCGCGCGTCGTCATCCTGAACAGGACGCTCGCCGACCAGCTCTTCCCGGGCCAGGACCCCATCGGCCAGCGCGTGGCGTGGACCGGCGAGGTGCTGAAGTTCATCGGCGTCTCGGGCGACTGGCGCACGGTGGTGGGCGTGGTGGGCGACACGAAGGACGGAGGGCTCGACGCGACGCCGATCCCGGCGACGTTCATCCCGTTCGCGCAGGGCGACTTCCCGTCGGGCGGCTTCGTGATCCGCACGCAGGCCGACCCGGCGACGTTCGCCGCGGCGGCGACGCGCATCGTGCGGCAGGCGGCCCCGCAGCAGCCGATCGAGAAGGTGCTGACGGTGGAGCAGATCCGCGACGAGAGCGTGGCGCCGCGGCGCCTGAACGCGATGCTCGTGTCGTCGTTCGGCGTGCTGGCGCTGATCGTCGCGGCTGTGGGGATCGCGGCGGTGCTGGCGTTCTCGGTCACCGCGCGCACGAAGGAGATCGGCGTGCGCATGAGCCTCGGCGCCGACGGCAACGCGGTGCAGCGCATGGTGCTGTCGGAGGGCGGGCGGCTCGTCCTCGTCGGGCTGGCGGCGGGCGTCGCAGGCGCGCTGGCGCTGACGCGGCTGATGCAGGGGCTGCTGTTCGACGTGCCGCCGCACGACCCGATCACGCTCGCGATCGTGGCGGTGGTGATGTCCGTCGTCGGCATCGGCGCGTGCTGGCTCCCGGCGTTCCGCGCGGCGCGCATCGATCCGGCGGTCACGCTGCACGCGAACTGAGCGACGCCCCGGGCCGGCCGCTACTCCGGGGTACGCGCCGGGTCGCCCGCGGGCAGGACGTCACGCGCCCAGTCGGTCCGCTTCCAGCCGGGGATCGGCGGCGCGCTGCCGGCGTGCGGCACGAACGCGGAGCGCTCCACGAGCTGGTAGCGGTGGATGTAGCGCGGACAGTTCGGGTAGATGCGCTCGGCGTGCACGCGCACGACGAACTGGGCGCCCGGATACGTCGCGAGCAGCGGGTCCTCGAACCGGAGCTCCGCCGTCCCCTCCACCCGCAGCCTGCGCTGGCGCTCGAAGTCCAGGAAGAGCAGGCCGACGCGGTGCGTCGCGTCGACGTTGCCCATCGAGAGGTACATGCCGTTGCCGTCGTAGTTCGGGAACGCGAGCGTCCGATCGTCGACGACGGTCACGAAGCCCGGGTCCCCACCCTTGTACGAGCAGGTCGGCTGCCCGTGGCCATCGACCGTCGCCAGGAAGAACATGTCCAGGCGCTCGATGAAGGCCCGGTCCTCCGGCGTGAAGCGGTCGTGGAGCTTCACCGCGGCCAGGCGGTCGGCGAGCCGGCGCGTGTCGAACCGGTCCTGCAGCGCGCGGGCGGTGGGCTCGTAGGGTGACGACATGCGCCTCTCCTGGTGGCAGGGGTTCGACCGCCGCGACGCGGCCCGGTATGCGGCCCGCGCTCCGCTACTTCCGCAGGATCTTCTCCATCGGTCGGCCCCTCGCCAGCTCGTCCACCAGCTTGTCGAGGTAGCGGATCTGCCGCATCAGCGGATCCTCGATCTGCTCGATCCGCACGCCGCAGACGACGCCGGTGATCTTCGCGACGTTCGGGTGCAGCGCGGGCGCCTCGCCGAAGAAGGTCTCGAAGTCCGCCTTGCGCGCGATCTGCGCCGCGAGCGCCTCGGGCGTGTAGCCCGTGAGCCAGCAGATGACGTCGTCCAATTCCTGTCGCTGGCGCCCCTTCGACTCGGCCTTCCGGACGTAGTGGGGATACACGCTCGCGAACGACGTGGTGAAGATGCGGTGCTTCTGCATGGGTCGCGTCGGGTGGGGGCGGGCGCGTCGAGCCGGTGACGGGAAGCTGCGGAGCGCCGAGCGCGAGCCTCCGCACGCGCGTCCTCCGAGGCGTCTCCCGCTCAGCGCGGTGCTGCCGGGCGCACGCGGAAGGAGCGCACGATGCGCGTGAAGATCGGCCCCATGACCGGCCACGCCTCGCCATACGCCTCGGCGTCGAGCACGTAGGCGACGCCGTCGGTGATCGCGACGATCCGGTGCGATCGCCCGACGACGCCGACGCCGAGCTCCGTCTCCAGCTCGACGGCGGGGGTGCTGTCCGCGAGCCGCACCGCGCGGCGCGCCAGCACGCGCACGCCCTGCGGGCTCTGGCGCTGCGCGGCAAGCACCGCGTCGATCAACTCGTCGGCGGTGCGAAACGCGACGGGCCCGGCGTGGATGCCCACGAGGCCGAACGGCATGCCCGTGGGTGCCCGCAGCTGGACGGCGGCGACGTTCTGGCTGTCGACGGTCCAGCCGGCGGGGTAGCTCACCGTCCAGCGGTGCACGGGGTTGACGTAGACGGCCTCCGCATGCTGGGCTGCGGCCAGCCGCGGCGGCGCGAGTGCCAGCGCGAGTGCCAGCGCGAGTGCCAGCGCGAGTGCCAGCGCGAGCGCGATGCGTGGAAGGAGTTGCATGACGGTAGGGAGAGCGGTCTCCGACGCTTCATCAGACCGCGGGCGGCGGCGACGCCTCAGGGCTCGATCCGGACCGCGCGACCGTAGATCGCGTGGCGGCCCACCCAGCCGTTGACGCCCCCGCGGTCGTTGTCGATCAGGAAGCGCTCCCGGTCGATGGCCTTCACGAGGTGCAGATAGTCGGTGCCGTGCACGCGCACCAGGACGATGTCGCCGACCGCCAGCGCGGCGGGATCGCAGGGCTCCAGGATCACCAGGTCGCCATCGTTCACCTTGCCGCGCATGGAGTGGCCGCGGGGCCGCACGCGCGTCGCCTCGCCGCGCCGCAGTGCCTCCTTCGCGTGATGTGCCCAGCTCATCTCGACCGTGGTGCCGGTGGTGGTTCGACGCCGATCATGTGGCAAGGCCGCGTCGCCCGCGGCACGGACCGGCTGACCAACATGCGTTGCGGTCAGAACGTCAGCCAGTCACGCGCCGACGCAGCACGCCGACCTACGCCTCCGCCCGCGCCACCACGATCTCCCGCTCCGCCGCCCACGCCGCGACGTCGCGCCGCTCCAGCGCCGCCGCCATCAGCTCGGGGAACAGGTCCGGCGTGCACGCGAAGCACGGCACGCCCATCGCCGCCAGCGCCGCCGCGTTGCGCGCGTCGAAGCTCGGCGCGCCCTCGTCGCTGAGCGCCAGCAGCACCACCACCTGCACGCCCGCGCCCACCAGCGCCGCCGCGCGCTCCAGCATCCCGTCGCGGTCCCCGCCCCCGTACAGGTCGGTGATCAGCACCAGCACCGTGTCCTCCGGCCGCCGCACCACGGTCTGCGCGTAGCCGAGCGCGCGGTGGATGTCCGTGCCGCCCCCGAGCTGCACGCCGAAGAGCAGCTCGACCGGGTCGCCGAGCGTGTCGGTGAGGTCGACGACCGCGGTGTCGAAGACGACCATGCGCGTCGCGAGCGCCGGCAGCGACGCGAGCGCGGCGCCCAGCACGCCCGCGTAGACCACCGATGTCGCCATCGAGCCGCTCTGGTCGACGAGGAGCACGACGTCGCGGAGGGCACGTCGACGACGTGCCGTCCCATGAATCGTCTCCGGGACGATCGTGCGCTGCGCCGCCTGGTAGTGCTTGAGGTTCGCGCGGATGGTGCGGTGCCAGTCGATCTCCGCGGGGCGCGGGCGGCGCGTGCGCGTCGCGCGGCTCAGCGCACCCCGTACCGCCTGCTGCAGCGGCTCGCGCAGCCGGCGCTCGATCTCCTCGACCACGCGGCGCACGACCAGGCGCGCCGTCTCCTTCGTGCGCTCGGGGAGGACGCGGCCGAGCGAGAGCAGCGTGGCGACGAGGTGCACGTCCACCTCCACCGACGCCAGCAGCTCGGGCTCGAGCAGCATGCGCCGCAGGCCGAGGCGCTCCAGGGCGTCGCGCTGCATCACGCGCACGACGGAGCTGGGGAAGTACGTGCGGATGTCGCCGAGCCAGCGCGCGACCTGCGGCGACGAGGCCGCGAGCCCGCCGCGCCGGTCGCCGTCGCGCGCGCCGCCCTCGCCCGCCTCGTAGAGGGCGCGCAGCGCGCGGTCCATCGCCGTCGCCGCCGGGTCGAGCGCGACGCCCATGCACTCCTGCGCCTCGCCGCCGAGCACGAGGCGCCAGCGGTGCAGCCGCCGCTCCTCGGGATCGGTGGGCAGCGCGTGGGGGAAGGGGAAGTGCGTCATGCGTGGACCCCCAGGAGGGTGGCGAGCGTCGGCAGCGTGGCGGCCGCGCGCGCGGCGTCGAACGGCACCGCGTCGGCGGACGCGGCGTGGGCCCGCGACGCCGGCGTCACCGCGCGCTCGCCCAGCTTGCGCCGCTCCGGCGCCGCGAACGTCGCGAAGGTGCGGCGGAGCAGCGGCAGCACGGCGCTGAAGTCGTCCTCCGGCAGCGCGGCGAGCCACTGGTCCAGCAGCGGCCAGAGCGTCGCGTCGTGCACCAGCAGCGTGCCCGCGTCGCGCAGGAAGCCCTCGATCCACGCGGCGACGTGCGCCGGGTCGGTGCCGCGCGCGAGCGCCGTCGCCCACCGCCGCTCCGCATCCGCGGACGCCAGCGCGCCGGCGTCCACGAGCAGGCGGCAGGCGCGCCCCGCGACCAGCCCGTGCGCCGCCGGCAGCGCGAGCACGCGCGCCAGCGCCTCGCGCCACGGCGTCAGCAGCGCGTCGTCACCGAGCCGCACGATCGCGTCGTCCACCGCGACGAGCCGGTCGTACCAGCCCTGCGCCGCGTCGTCGTCGAGCGAGGCGACGGCGGGGGCGATTCCCGCCGCGAGCCGCGCGACGAGCCCCGCGACCACGTGTCCGAGCACGTCGCGGTCGGTGCCGCGCACGTCGCCGTAGCGCAGCGTGCGCGCGAGCGACGGGATCGCGTCCGCCAGCGCGGCGACGTCGCTCGCCACGGCGGCCAGGGCGTCCAGGCGGGCGAGCGCGCGCGCCGTCGCCGCCGGCACGTCGGCCAGCAGCAGCCGCCCCAGCAGCCGCGCCAGCGCGGGCAGGTCCGCGGCGCGCTCCGCGAGGTCGGCGCCGCGCGCGGCCGCGGCGTCGGGCACGGTGTTCCCCCAGCGCGCGGCCTCGATCACCGCCAGCGCGAGCTCGGGCCGCCACGCGAGCTTCCACGCCTCCCTGAAGGTGCCCTTCCCCGCCGCGCGCTCCGACGCGCCCCACGGCACGTCGAGCACCAGCAGGCGATGCAGCAGCAGGCTGCGGTCGCGGTCGAGCGGCGTGCGCAGGTCGAGCTCCAGCACGCGGTCCAGCGCCTCGGGCGGGAGGCGCAGCCGCTTCTGCTCCCGCGCGAGCGCGGCCTGCAGCGGCACCGACGGCGCGTCGGCGGGCACCGCGCCGATCGCCGTGCCGACGATGAGCCGGTCGCGCACGAGCGCCATCGGCGTCGCGTCGCCACCGACCAGCGCCGACTCCGCGGCCTCGGTCAGCTCGGACAATCCCGGCACCGGGCGCCCGCGCAGCGCGCCGAGCGTCGTGGCGAGGCGCACCGCGTCGATCACCTGCGCGCTCGACGCGGACAGCCCCTCGTCGCGCAGCAGGCGCGCGGCGTCGGTCATCCACGCGGTCGCGGCGTCGGCGCCGGCGCCGTGCGTCCACAGGTGCGCGTACCAGCCGGGCGACGCGACGCCGGCGCCGTAGCCGCTCTCGCGCGCGAGGCGCGCGGCGGTCCACGGGATCCACGTCGCCTGCACCTTCAGCTTCGGCAGGCCCCTGAGCAGCGCGGCGTCGGCCGATGCGGGCGGCAGCGGCGCGGCGAGCGCCGGCACGTGCCACGCGCCGCACACCACCGCGATGCGCGCGTGGCCCTCGCGCACCGCCTGGCGGATGCCCTGCCGCATCCACGCCTCGCGCAGCGCCTCGGCGCGCGCGCGCGGTCCGGTCGCGTCGCGCTCCTCCTCCGCGCGCAGCGCGGTCATCGCGTCGGCCACCGCGTCGAACACGCCCGCGTGGTCGCGGCGCTCCTCGACGAGGTGCTCCCACCACCGCTCGCCGTCCGCGTAGCCGGCCGCGCTCGCGAGCGCGCCGAGCGGGTCGCGGCGCACGGGATCGACGCTCGGCGGCGCCTCCTCGATCGGCGCGTCCTCCGCCTCGTGCTCGGCGTCGAGCGCGAGCTGGTGCGCCGCCGGCAGGTCGATCAAGCGCACCGGCACGCCGCGCGCGAGCGCGTGCCGCACCGCGATCCATTCCGGCGAGAACACCGCGAACGGCCAGTAGCCCGCGCGCCGCGGCTCGTCGGCCGCGTACACGAGCAGCGCGACGGGTGGACGCATGTCGGCGTGCGCCGCGAGCGCCAGCACCGCGTCGCCCTCCGGCGGTCCCTCCACCAGCACGACGTCCGGCACGAACGCGCCGAGCGCCGCGTCCAGGCTGCGCGCGGAGCCGGGCCCGTGGTGCCGGATGCCGAACAGGCGAACGTCCGCGGCCACGCGCGTGCTCACGCGTCGTCAGCCCAGCGCGTGGCACGCGCGATAGAGGTCGCGCCACCCGTCGCGCTCCTTCACGACGGTCTCCAGGTACTCGCGCCACACGACGTCGTCCTGCACGGGATCCTTCACCACCGCGCCCACGAGCGACGGCGCGACCTCCTCCGCGCGCAGCCGCCCGTCGCCGAAGTGTGCCGCGAGCGCGAGCCCCGAGCCGACGACGGAGATCGCCTCCGCGGTGCTCATCGTGCCCGTGGGCTGCTTCAGCTTCGTGCGCCCGTCCTCGGTGCGCCCCTCGCGCAGCTCGCGGAACACGGTCACCACGCGGCGGATCTCCTCCAGCGCGGGCGGCTCGGCCGGAATCGCCAGCGCCTCGCCCAGCTCCGCGACGCGGCGGCGCACGATCTCCAGCTCCTGGTCCACGGTCGCGGGCGTCGGCAGGACGACGACGTTGAAGCGGCGCTTGAGCGCGCTCGACAGCTCGTTCACGCCGCGGTCGCGGTTGTTGGCGGTGGCGATGACGTTGAAGCCGCGCCGCGCCTGCACCTCGGTCCCGAGCTCGGGGATCGGCAGCGACTTCTCCGACAGCACGGTGATGAGCGTGTCCTGCACGTCCGCGGGCATGCGCGTCAGCTCCTCGACGCGCGCGATCGCGCCGCGCTCCATCGCGCGCAGCATCGGGCTCGCCACCAGCGCCGCGCGCGACGGCCCCTCGGCGATCAGGCGCGCGTAGTTCCAGCCGTAGCGCAGCGCCTCCTCGCCGGTGCCCGCGGTCCCCTGCACCAGCAGCGTCGAGTCGCCCGAGATGGCCGCCGCCAGATGCTCGGCCACCCACGTCTTCGCCGTCCCGGGCACGCCGAGCAGCAGTAGCGCGCGGTCGGTGCAGAGCGTGGCGACGGCGGTCTCCATCAGCCGCCGCTCGCCGACGTACTTGGGCCGCACCACGCTACCATCGGGCAACGTGCCGCCCATCAGGTACGTGACGACGGCCTGCGGCGAGAGGCGCCAGCCGGGCGGGCGCGGGCGCTCGTCGTGGCGCGCGAGCGCGTCCAGCTCGCCCGCGTACTCGTGCTCCGCGTGCCGCCGCAGGAGGTCGGCCGTGGTGGTCGTGTCGGACATGGGGATCACGATGGGAAGGCCGCGTGCAGCGCGCGGCGGAGGGCGAGCACGGAGAGGAAGCGCTCGATCGCGCGCGGCCACGGCGGCGCCGGCTCGGCCGGCCAGCCGGTGGACGCCTCGTCGGCGAGCGCGGGCGGGATGCGCGTCGCGAGCACGGGCAGCGACTCGGCCACGGGCGCGTCGGTCGCCCACATGACGCCGAGCCCCGTCGCGCCGGTGGCGCGCTTGCGGTACCACGCGAGCGCGTGGCGCGCGAGCGCGTCGCTCCACGGATGCGTGGCGCCCGGCAGCAGCTGCACGGGCGACACGCCGACGCGCCCCGCGAGCGCGTCCACGAGCAGCGCCTCGCGCCGCGCCGGCGGCAGCACGCCGAGCAGCGCGGCGCGCGGCGGCGCGAGCCGCGCGTGGCCGTCGACGAGGACGTTCGCGCGCAGCAGCGCGTCGGCCCAGTCGGCGTCGCGGTGGCGGAGCGCGGCGCGCGCCCAGCCGTCGGCCAGCGGCTGCGTCCACTCGTCGTCGCGCAGCAGCGTCACGACCCGCTCGGCGCCGAGCCCCCACGCGGCCGCCAGCGCGGCCGGCGGCACCGCGGCCACGATCTGCGACAGCCACCACGCGCGCTCGCCGATGCCGGGCGGCGGCGCGGCCACCACGCCGTCGCGCACGGCCGCGGCGTCCGGCGCCTCGGGCAGCATGACGATCAGGCGCGCGCGGCGCAGCAATCCGCCCGGCTCGTAGCGCACCGCGGCGCGCGCGCGCTCCGCCATGCGCGCGACGAGCGCGCTCCCCGGCAGCGACGCGAGCAGCCCCGCCGCGACCGCGCGCACCTCGCGGCTGCGATCGTCCAGCGCCTCCTCGAGGAAGGGCTCGTCGTCGGGGCCGAGCGCGGTCTCCAGCGCGGCGAGCAGGCGCGCGCGGCCGGCGGCGCTCTCGGTGCGCCACGTCGCGGCGA